>QNXU01000139.1 GCA_003973485.1 Bacteroidota bacterium
GATTTTCTTCCAGAATAAGGTGACTAATCAATTTAAACTTATCCTGCAACGTTTTACTGCTCTGTAAAAACTTAATAATCTCTTCATAGTTTTCGGCATCTACATATAATGCTTTCCTTCCATTACTTGATTTACGAATCAATATAGCTTTTCGTTTCGGCAAAATTAACTTATTGCTTAATTTTTTACAAATTTCTTTACACCTAAATACTAAACTACCCTTAAACTTATGGATTAAGATTTAATTTTACCCAAATCTTTCAACTTCTCATTTAGCTTTTCAAATAGCTCTATAAACCCATCTTTTTTGATAAAGTGTTCAACCGTTTTTTCCAGATTAATCATCTGCTCACTATTCAAGGTATATTCCCTATCTACTAAATAAATCCAGCCATCCTCTTTTCGTTCTGACTTATCAAGCTGCATATGAGCATGACTCTTCATTATTTTTTCTATTTCAGGATGATCAAAGTATTTTGCATAGGGACCGTTTTCTTTTATATGAATATCGATCCATAATGTTTTATCAGAAATATATAAATCATGGAAGAAGACTGAAAAGTATAGGTCTTTCACATTTTTTACCTCAATTTCACGATAGCTGTAATACTGATAAGTATTCTGGGTAGCTTTTTTTACTTTAAGTTCTTTAAAAGAATTAAATGCATTTACTACCTGCGTTTTGATGTGGTCTTTTACCTGCTTTTCAAATTCCACTGTATCGACTATCTTCTGCTGATGATTAAGATAGAAATTTAAATCATCAGTACTTAAATTCTGCATGCTCATATTCTCAATATTTTGGTAGAGGTCTTTTAGGAAAGTGACATATTTATCGGAAGCCTGCATCAGATGATTGCCGATATTGGCCATTACCTTTTGTAGGAAATCTAAATGCAGGACATTTACGAATTGTGAATTTAGGTTGGCAGTATGCTTTGTGAGCGTAAGCAACACACCAACTATATCACTGTCTTTGCGACTATTCTTATTGGCTGTTTTCCAATAGTCATTAAGGTCGTTCTCTAAATTGTGATAAATCTTATTTTCCACTACTATTGCTTGCTCATCATTATAAAGAAAGAGATCGATCCGACCACCTTTTTCGGTGCTATATTCGGTATCAATGATGAAATCCTGGAAATCATCTAAAAAATTCTTCGCCTGCTGCATTTGCTCTTTTATACATTCAATAAAAGAGTTGATAAACAAATGCCCTAAACCATGCTCTTCATGCGGATCAAAATAAAAAGCATAGATATTAGAAATCACATTTTCGTAATGCGGCTGCCGGGCTATTTCTAAAAAGGTTTTGGGTTGCCGCTTTATGGAAGGGATTTCGTTGGTTTCTAGAAATTTTGATAAAACAGTGATATTTAATTCCTTTTGCTTTTCCATTACATCATCACTTCATTATAGTATTTTTCATTTCTCTTTAGAGCTTTTTCGTCATTAATATGACCTTTAAAATCACCAAGTATCTCCAAATAATCCTCTTCACCAATTGCTTTTCGAATATACCCCTCATGTACATAATTCATATAATTAACTAACCCACACAATACCTTATGAAACATAACGAAATCTATATCTGCATTTATAAAAGTTTCTATATCCAAATAATTGGCTTTAATCCTTAACCTGTATAATAAATTAAGTAAGGTAGTTTCAGGAATAGAGCTATAAATAATATCCCAATGCTTTTTAGTGAATTTTTTTGTCAAGTCACCTTTCGCATTCTGAAATCTTTGGTCTCTAGCGTACGATTTTTCACTTCTATCCCTTTTATGTTTAGCTTGATGTTCTCGTGTGGACTTCAGAAATGTAGCGATTTGTTGTTGAGCTTTATCTTTTGTAGTAATATTTCCTAATGATGAGAATGAGGGCTCGATACCATTAAAGTCAATAAGCCCATGATAGCTGAAATCCTTGTATAAGCCTGAAGAGAAGTAAGATATACATGCAGGATAATGATTATCTTTAGCTGCGTTACCAAAAAGCTTTATAGATTTTTCATGCTGATCATTTGCAACACCCTGTGTCTCATGAAAAGCAGTCATTGCTAAATAAATGGAATAGTATGCTTGAGGAAAATTCCAATGAAGAGAAAATTTATAATAGTCTTCATTATCTGATTGATTTGATAAAGCCAATGCATATTCTGTACTCCAAGCATTCCATAATAGTTTTCGGATTTTTGGTAAATCAATAGAATCATTTCTAATTCTTAGTTTATTGAAGTATGGTATTTTTTTCAGATCTAACCTTTCAATGTCATTTTTGATATAAAAAAGTGCTGCATAAAAATGGTTATAGAAGACCTTAGCAGGAATTGATAATTTATTCTGTTTTAAAAATTGATTAAGTAATCCAGAGTCTGACATATTTAGGGGTTTTGGTTTTAAATATCAACTTTTTAAATATATGAAAATTTTGAAAAGATCACCTCCTTTTATAAGTTTCTAATTCCCATTGGGCTAAATTTTGACCATTGGCTTCCTGCTTAGCTGCAGAAATGATGTGTAAGTATTCCTTTTTTGAATCCAGTTCTGTCCAATTTGTAAAAGGAACTATTTTGAGTGATTGGATGATGATTCTATCAACAGGAAAATGAGGTGGTTCTTGGATAAAACCAGCACACCAAAGGTATTTTAAGTACAGGTTCAATAATTTTTGAGCGATTCCAAATCGGAACTTGTTATCCGTTAGCTCTATTCCATGTTGATCTGCAATCGATTTAGCTTTGTTTCTTACTTTATCGATATAATCAATATGGTCATCTTCAATAATACTGCCATTTCGATATTGATCAGAAAGCTCATTTAGATACTCAAATAACTCTTTTCTAAATTGACTTTTCTGTCTGTCAGTAGCATGTTGGTAAACATTGGCTCTCTGAAAAGCTGCTCCAACCGACAGTATCCAGAATTCAGTTCTAAGATATTGTTCTTTTTCATCTATCATCTCTTAAATATCTTCAACTATTTCCTCAGCTTCTGGAACTCTCAATTCCCCAGAAATAAGTTTTGGAAGTAAAGTATCTCTCGTTTGGGAAAGACTTAATAACTCCCTTGAATTTAATTCGATTTTTTCGTCTTGACTTGAAGATATTTTATGAAAAGCAGATATTATAGATTCAATATTTCCGAAAGCCTCAAGACTCTTTAACTGCTTTTGATTAATACTTCCAAATACAGTTCCTCCTGATTCATAGCTGTCCAAAATAGCTTTCTTATGTTTCATAAAGTAATAAGTATATGATTTTGACGATGATTTATGTCGGATTGCACATAATCCTCTTCCAATTGAACAATCATTCAAAGCAATATTTACATCACCCACAGGAGCACGAACACTCATTAAAGTATCGCCTTCACTAGCAAATCGTTTTGGTTCAGAGCAATAAATTCGATCAGTAGGATATCGGAAACCAAAATCTGCTTTCCCTTGAAAAAATCTTATTCCTTCACTATTTTCATTGTAAGTAGAACCTGGGGGAGATTGACCCATCGTAACATTAAATTCATTTCCAATATTACTCACCTCCCACCCCTCAGGAATCCAACCCAACTCCTCAGTAAAAACAAATCGATCGGGAAACAAATCAGTGATTTCTTGAGGTAAGGCTTTTCTTTTGTCACCTAAAGCTTTGCGCTTTTCGCCTTTGGCTTGCAGGGGTTCAGGGATTTCATGGCCTGCCGCTAAAGCTTTATCTAATACAGGATCAAAATCAACAAACCAACTTTTGAAGAGACCTTGTGCCATTTCCTCCAAAGTCTCATTCATTTTACGGTTGAGCTCTATTTTATCGTCTAAAGTGCCGAGGATGTGGGCAATGGATTTTTGTTCGGGAAGTGAGGGGAGATTTATTTCAAAATTTAAAATTGCCGACTTATCTCCTCTGGGCATTTTGGTTCCCTTCGAGGTAGTTACTGTATAATCAATAAATTGATTTGAAGACAAGTGATAATAAAGAAATGTTGGTTTAATTTCCTCATTATCTGCTCTAAAAACTAATACATCTCCTGAAGCGGCTCCGTCAAAAGAAGCTAACCATACTTTTCTAAAATAAGTCCTGATATTAGAAAAAAGAATATCATCTTTTCTAAAAGAGTCAACTTTCGCTGATTTGGGTAATCCTGATGATAGTTCTACTCCTTGAAGATCAGGTTTAATATTTTCTGTGGATATGTACTGCTCCAATTCAATTTCATCGATGGAAATCTTATCCTTCACTATTTGCGATATTTCGCCAATGGTTACTTTTCGCCAATTATTCATGATATCCCAACATCTTTAAGTTTTCCCGAATAGCCACATCTAATTTTTCTCCTTCTTCCATTTGTTGAAATAGCTGCTTTGAAAGGCTTTCCATTTTTTCTTCAAAGGGAACGCCATCATCTACTACATCTGCCATGCCTACATATCGACCAGGCGTTAAAACGTAATCGTTTTTGGCTATTTCTTTAAGCGTAGCGGATTTGCAGTAGCCTGGGATATCTTCGTAGCCGAGAGATTCCTTCGTAAACTCGGAATGACGGTCTGGGTTGGAATGACGGTTTTTAATGGCTTCAGGAGTAGAACGCCAAGTATGATAGGTGTCAGCTATTTTTTGAATATCTTCTTCGGTCAATTCTTTATGCACACGGTCTATCATGGTCCCTATTTCCCTAGCATCAATAAAGAGCGTTTCTCCACTTCGGTCTCTAAAGCCTCTTTTGCTATCTGCTTTTTTGTTTTTGGTCATAAACCATAAACAAACAGGAATTTGAGTGGTATAAAACAGTTGTCCGGGCAGGGCAATCATGCAATCTACCAAGTCATTTTCAATCATGCTTTTTCGCAATTCGCCTTCGCCTGAAGTATTGGAACTCATAGAGCCATTGGCCAATACAAAACCTGCCGTTCCATTTTCAGAAAGTTTGGAAAGCATGTGCATAATCCATGCATAGTTGGCATTGCCAACAGGTGGCACTTCATAGCCTTTCCATCGTGCATCATCGGTCAATTCATTTTTATCACGCCATGCACTTTGGTTAAAAGGTGGATTGGCCATAATATAATCAGCTTTTAAATCAGGATGCTGATCATTGAAAAAGGTATCCGCTGGCACATCTCCCAAATTGGCAGAGATGCCACGAATAGCCAGGTTCATTTTGGCTAGTTTGTAGGTGGTAGCCGTATATTCCTGTCCGTAAACGGAGATGTCTTTTTTATCACCATTATGGCTTTCCACAAATTTGATAGACTGCACAAACATACCCCCTGAACCACAGCAAGGATCGTAAATCTTGCCTTTATAAGGTTCCAACATTTCGGCAATCAGGTTTACAATGCTTTTTGGTGTGTAAAATTCTCCACCACCTTTTCCTTCTGCAGAGGCAAATTTGCCTAAGAAATATTCATAGATACGGCCAATTACATCTTCTTTTTCATCCAGCAGCGTATCAATATTATTGACCGTATCTAATAAGGCAGAAAGCTTAGCAGCATCCATTCCAAGGCGTGAGAAATAATTGTCTGGCAAAGCTCCTTTTAAAGAAGGGTTATTGCGTTCCACATTATGCAAAGCAGAATCAATTTTCAAAGCAATATCATCCTGCTTAGCATTCTCCATAATGTAAGACCACCGAGCTTCCTCAGATAGAAAGAAGACATTCTGCATATTGTAGAACTCCTTCATTTCGAGGTATTTTTCTTTTCCATCGGCTATGAGTTCTTGCTTTCTCTTCTCGAATTTATCAGAAGCAAATTTCAAGAAGATAAGTCCTAATACTACATGTTTGTATTCCGAGGATTCTACCTTTCCCCTTAATTTATTGGCAGATTCCCAAAGTGATTCTTCTATGGATTTTTGATTTTTTACTGCAGCTTTTTTAGCCATGGATTAGATTATTGTTTATTCAGCAAAGATGCCGAAATTTTTGATTGTAGTTGATTAAAAAAATAGATCAGTCAATGGAATTTGTGCGATTAACTGTTTGACACAATAATATTACTGTTTTAGGATATGAAATCAAAATTTAATCCGTAGTGAACTTTTCCAAAGTTATACTAGATTAATTCTACCAAGCTTTGAATACATTGTATCAGTTAAATGTTGAAACTTTGGAAAAGGTAAGATAAATTTTGTATCTGAAGCATAGGAAACTTTGTGGTCTCGGCAGGAATCAGGCTCTGCATCTAAAGTTTAGTCCCGATAGTGACCCCGGCAGGAATCGAACCTGCATCTAAAGTTTAGGAAACTCCAATTCTATCCATTGAACTACGGGGTCATTTTGGTCACTTTCGGGATATCCATTGAACTACGAGACCTTAAAATACAAACCTTGCAGGTTTCACTTTCTCTAACTTTATAAGTTAATTATTAACACAAGGATGTTCATTAAGCCAAAACCTGCAAGGTTTTTTTATTAAAAAAACTAAACTACAAATCTAAATTAGTAGTAAGTGTTTTTCAAGTAATTTGGGAAAATTGTGAAATGCTTGGCTTCTACCAATTTTCTAAGCTTGCTTTTCAGTTCTTCTATGTTTTCCTTATTTACAGCAGAAATAAAAACCACATCATTTTGTTCTTTGTGCCAATAAGTGTTTTTAAGATTTTTGATTTTCTCGTCCACGCTTAGTTCCTCCTCATCTTCCAATAAATCTACTTTATTAAAAACTAATAAAGTGGGCTTATCACTAGCACCAATATCAGTCAGTGTTTGGTTCACCACACTAATATGATCATCCAAAGTTGGATGACTTACATCCACTACATGAATTAATATATCTGCTTCCCTAATTTCATCCAATGTAGATTTAAAGGACTCGATTAGGTGAGTGGGTAATTTCCTAATAAAACCAACAGTATCGGATAAGAGAAAAGGAATATCTTCAAAATTGACCTTGCGAACTGTAGAATCTACTGTAGCAAATAATTTATTTTCAGCTAGAATATCAGATTTTGACAAGAGTGTCATTAATGTAGATTTGCCCACATTGGTATAACCCACTATGGCAACTCTCACGATTTTACCTCTTGATTTTCTTTGGGTTCTGCTCTGCTTTTCAATTTTAGCAAGCTTCTCCTTTAGCTTTGTAATCGTATTCCGGATGATTCTTTTATCGGTCTCAATCTCTTTCTCACCAGCACCTCCACGTGTTGCAGTTCCTCCTCGTTGTCTTTCAAGGTGCGTCCACATTCTTGTAAGCCGAGGTAACAAATATTGATTTCTGGCAAGCTCTACTTGCGTTTTTGCTTGAGCTGTTTGGGCTCTATTCAAGAAAATGTCTAAAATCAATAAACTCCTATCATAGATTTTGACTTTTAGTTCTTTTTCTAAATTTCTTAGTTGAGATGGTGTTAAATCATCATCAAAAACTACCCAATCTGCATTTTCTGCTTGCACATAAGCATTGATTTCCTCTAATTTCCCCTTCCCTATAAAGCTTCTCACATCTGGTTTTTCCAGTCTTTGGGTAAACCTTTTAATCGTTTTTGCTCCTAATGTGGAGGTTAAGAAAGCCAATTCATCCAAATATTCATTGACTTTCTCTTCGTTTTGATTTTGTGTGATGATAGCCACCAAAACGGCCTTCTTCTCATTCTTTTCCTCTGCAGAATTATATTGCATATATTATTTTATAGATATTCCTGTATGTGATTACGTATAAAAGCCAACTTGGGTGCTGGATTTCAAAGAATCACAATTATTCCTCATTTTAATAAACAAATGAGTTTATTTTAATTCATCCAAATACAGAGCAACCGCTTCAATCTCGGTTTTGCTCAACTCTTCTTCATAGGCTGGCATCACTCCTTTCCCTTTTTTAATCCATGCTACCCTTTCAGAAAGGTTAAGTTGGCTTTCTGTTAAATCAGGTGATTTGAAAAGACCTTTTTTACCATCTTTTCCATGGCATTTTTTACATTCTGCTAAATAGATTTCTTTCCCGTTTTTCAAAAGCTCAACAGTTTCCCCTTCAATAACAACTTCAGAAGCATTATTAGCTGGGCTATCATCAGAAACTGTAGCCGTTTCATCTTTTGAAAAAGTAAGGCTTCCTACTTCAGAAGCTCCATAAATGTAAAAGGTTAATAATAATGCAATAATTGCCATGGCTTTGTTTTCTTTTTTAAATGCAACAATTCCTATAGGTATTATGATCAGTACCAATACCAATTTTACCCACAAATAAGTTGGGGCTGATGATCCATATAATGATAATAAATATCCACCTGTTGCCAGCATAAGTACTCCTAAAATAGGTTCTACCATCTTGAATTTCCTGACTTTAGCCAAAAGTTCTTTTTTATTGACCAATAACAAAACGGTTTTGAATAATAAGAACAATAAAAATAAAGTGACCACTAAAACGTGGGTGTGAAGCATTCCAATTTCCATATCTACTTGTTTTTTGTACAAAAATAATAAAGCCTATGGGAATTATTTCATATTGTCCATTATATTTGAATTTTATGGGTATTTTAAAGTGGAATAGTACAAACTAATCTGCCTTTATCTCTTACCTGTCGAAATCTCCCCAACTAAAAAGAACCGTAAGTGTTATTATTTGTAGATTTGTTAATACAATATGAGAATTGCTATCACTTTAAATACCTCGTGGAACATCTATAATTTTAGGATGTCACTTATTCAAGCACTGATAAAAGACGGGCATGAAGTAGTGGCTATAGCACCCCATGATGAATATACCGTTAAGTTAATTGAAGCTGGATGTGAGTTTGAAGATGTTACCATGGACAGTAGAGGAGCAAGCCCGATTCGAGATACCGGGCTAACCTTTGAATTGCACAATATCTATAAAAGGGTAAGGCCTGATATCATTTTACACTACACTATAAAGCCTAATATTTACGGGACTTTGGCTGCAGCTTTGCTAGGAATTCCTGTTATCAACAATGTAAGTGGCTTAGGTACAATTTTCCTGAACGATGATTGGATCTCAAAAATAGCATTAAGCTTATATAGATTTTCCTTTAAATTCCCTAAAAAGGTGTTTTTCCAGAACCATGAGGATTACCAACTCTTTATGGATAAAAAATTGATCCAAAGAAATATTTGCGAAGTAATTCCAGGCTCAGGTATAGATTTGAATGAATTTACTCCTCACCCACCTCAAGAAAAAACTGAAGGTGAGCCTTTTGAGTTTTTAATGATTTCTCGATTGATTATTGACAAAGGAATCAGGGAATATGTTGCGGCAGCGGCTATTTTGCAAGAAAGAGGAATGAATGCAAAATTTAATCTCCTGGGTAAATTAGATGAATTACATTCAAGGGGAATATCAGCAGAAGAATTAAATTTCTGGATAGAAGAAGGCTACATCAATTATTTAGGGAGCACGGATGATGTTCGTCCTTTCATCAATAAAGCTGATTGCGTGGTTTTACCTAGTTATAGAGAAGGTACGCCAAGAACGCTATTGGAAGCAGCTGCAAGTGGCAAGCCCATTGTGGCTTCAAATGTCCCTGGATGTAACAATGTAGTCGATCACAGATTGAACGGCATTTTATGCAAAGTGAAAGATGAAGATGATCTTGCCTTGAAAATGAAGGAAATGTATTACATGGCACCTGAGTTACGTTATGAAATGGGAAAAAAAGGCAGGGAGTTAGTAGAAAGAAGATTTGATCATAATTTAGTAATTGAACGATATTTGAAAGCTATTGATCAAAATGCTACTTTAAAACCTGAACTTAGAGCAGCTTACGCAAATAATTTGTAAGCAATTTCAATAAACTATTGTCTTTTGCTTAATTGGTTATATTTTTACAATTAGTGAATAAAACTATCAAAAAATTCTACCTATATCCAATTAGTATTCTTGCACTTGCACTGACTATAAGCAGCTGCAAAGTGTACAGGCAGAATATTATTCTTCAATCAGAATCAGATATTAAATCCGAGAATTTTAAAGAAGAAGTAGCCAAAATTGAAGGCGCCTATAAAATCCAAGCAGGTGATAAAATCAATATTGAAGTTTACACCAATAAAGGGGAGCGGGTAATCGATCCTAACATGGAGTTGAATAGCATGACAGGCGGAAGCGGAGGAGCAGGAGGTGGGCGTTTTATGCCAGATAAAGAATTTGAGGTTTTACCAACAGGGACTGCTATTCTTCCATTGCTAGGAGAAATCAAAATAGCAGGCTATTCTATTGCAGGGCTACAAGAAAAATTGAAAGAAGAATATTCTGAATATTACATACAACCATATGTTCGGGTTCGTCATCTAAATAGACGTGTAGTTGTTTTGGGTGCTTTAGGTGGTCAAGTTATTCCATTGGAAAATGAGAAGATGACTGTTTTGGAGATTTTAGCACTTTCGGGAGGACTTAATAGAGATTCCAAAGGAAGAAATATTCGTTTAATCAGAGGCCCTTTGGATGATCCATCTGTTCAAATAATCAATTTAGCGACTATTGACGGAATGCAAAAAGCCAATCTGCAAGTCTTGCCAAATGACATTATCTATGTTGAACCAATAAGGAGAATATTCACTGAATCGGTTAGAGATATTGCCCCAGTTATTGGAGTTGTCACCAATGTGGTGACCTTGTTTATTGTGATTGAAAACTTAAGGTAGTCACAGGCCATGAACAACCAACAAACACGATATCAAAGAAATCTGGAAGGAAACCATTCTCATAAACCTCAGAATCAAGAATATGAAGTAGTTGATTTTAATAAATTAAAAACAATACTAAAGAAAAACCTCCCTT
>QNXU01000260.1 GCA_003973485.1 Bacteroidota bacterium
ACCGGGAATGGCCTTGGCAGCAAAAGCCTTTGGAGCAAATGGTTATTTCTTAGAAACACATCCGAATCCTGAAGAAGCATGGAGTGACGGGCCTAACCAATTGTATTTAAAAGATTTAAGAGATTTAATTAAAAAACTAGTTTAATGAGCCGGATTTTAGAATCAGCTAAAGAAACCATTGCTATAGAAGCTAAGTCTATTAAAGATTTAGAGGGCTTACTTACGCCAGACTTTGAACAAGCAGTACATGCCATTATGGAAAGTAAAGGCAAACTTATTGTGACGGGCATGGGTAAATCTGGTATAATAGGAAAAAAGATTGCGGCTACCTTTTCAAGTACAGGAACACCAAGCTATTTCCTTCATCCGGGAGAGGCCTATCATGGAGATTTAGGGTTGATTCAAGAAGATGATATAGTAATGGCGATATCAAATTCAGGAGAAACGGACGAATTATTGAAAATCATACCTTTTTTCCTGCGTAATGGCAATAAAATTATTGGTGTAAGTGGAAATCCTGAGTCCACATTAGCTAAGAATACACATTTTCATTTGAATGTGCATGTAGAGCAAGAAGCTTGTCCCTTAGATTTGGCACCTACTTCATCCACCACGGCTACCTTAGTAATGGGAGATGCTTTAGCTGTGGCATTAATGAAAGAACGTGATTTTAAACCAGAACATTTCGCACTATTTCACCCCGGTGGGTCATTAGGGAGAAGGTTATTAATGACTGTGAAAGATGTAATGCGTTCCTCAGATTTGCCTGTAATTGATGCTCAAAGCGATATGGATGTAGTAATTCATAGCATTTCAAATGGTAGATTAGGTCTCGCTATAATTGAAGAAAATGAAGAATTAGTTGGTGTTATTACGGATGGTGATTTAAGAAGAGGTATGAATGCTCAAAAAGAATCATTTTTGAGTCTTAAAGCAAAAGATATCATGACGATATCACCTATTTCCATTGATAAAGATATGAAGTTGAAAAAGGCTGAAGAATTGATGATGGAACGTAAAATCAACACGCTTTTGGTGGTGGAGAACCAAAAATGTGTTGGAGTGCTGCAAGTTTACGATTTGTAAGAGATCAGGAATAATACTGAAAATATTACCCCTCAGTCCTTCGGACAGCTCCCCTAAATCAGGGGAGCAGCAGTGAGTGCTAAATATTAGCAGGTTAGCTAATAAAATACTTTTATATCTCTAAAAAGAGAGCATAAATAAGTAATAAAATTAATTTTTTCACCCTGTCGCCTGCGTCCCGCTGGTGACGGATACTGGTACCTCCTGCACATTCTATTTCAAGTGATTAGAATTCTTTTGACTTCTTAAGTGAATCTGTGCGATCTATCCCCTGGAGACTTCCAATGATGCAATTAGTTAGAATTCTGTTTTAAAAATCAACTAAATATAAAAAAGTAAATTCCGGACATGACATTTGTTCTAAAGAGATTCTATTTGCTCGGAGCAGCTCCCCTCCTTACGAAAAGGAGGGGTGTCCGAAGGACGGGGTGGTTGTATTAAATTAAATCTTCTTAGAAGACTCCCTTACCACCAAATTGGTTTTCAATGAGATAGTTTCTGTAATGCTTTCCTCATCCTTTTCTTTATTGATTTGTTTCATTAACAACCTAGTGGCCTCTTGTCCCATTTTGAAGCCAGGTTGCGTAACAGATGATAAAGCAGGCTGAATTAGACTGGAAAATCGCCAATTACTAAAGCCTACAATGGCAATATCTTCTGGAATCCTTAATTTTTTCTTTCGAATGGCCATCATGGCACCGTATGCGGCCACATCATTATTTGCAAATAAGGCATCTGGAGGGAAGCGATACTCCAAAATTTCATTGGTGATGGATTCTGCTTCTTCAAAAGTGCCTAATCCACAGACTTTAATGAGATTCTCGTCAATCATATAACGATTATCGGCCAAAGCAGCTTTATAACCATTCAACCTGTTTTTACTAATAGCTAAGTTTTGTGGACCAGCTAAATGTGCTATTCTGTAACATCCTTGTTCAATAAGGTGAGTTGTTGCCTCGTAAGCACCTTGTTCGTCATTAACAATTACTTTGCAAGCATTGAGTGAATCAATTATTCTGTCAAAAAAGACTAACGGGATATCATAATCTAATAAACTTTGCAAATGATCGTAATTCTCAGTTTCCCTAGAAACAGACATTAAAATTCCATCTACACGAGAATTGAATAATGCTCTAGTATTCATCACTTCCCTTTCAAATGATTCATTGGATTGAGTAATAATAACATGATATCCGGCATCATGGGCAATATCCTCTATGCCGCTTATAACGGCAGAAAAGAAGAAGTGAGCAATTTCTGGTATGATAACGCCTAATGTGTTGGTTTTACTTTGTCTTAAGCTTAAAGCAACTGTATTAGGTTGATAATTCAGCTTTTTTGCTAAATCATTGATTTGTTTTTTGGTGTCAGAGCTTATATCAGGATGATCTTTCAAAGCACGCGAAACGGTAGAAGGAGAGACTCCTAATTCCTTTGCTATGTCTTTGATGGTAATATTAGTTTTTTTCATTGTTTGTTGATTTTGGTTTCATCTTGGTGGTCGGTGTGCCACCGACCACGGAAAACCACGACAGCCATGGTCGGTGGCACACCGACTATTTAAATGTAAGGATTCTCCTTTTCAATAGTAACCGAATTTACATAATTCCCATATTAGTACATCTTCCCAACAAACATCAGTAAAAATATCAATTCATGCAAACGATTGCGCAACCGATTGCGGTAAAAAAAGTTGTCTTTTGCTGTCATACGGCTAATTCTTGGGTTAAACTTGAAATATGGAAATTTAAGTTGCGCAACAAAAATAAAGCGACTAAATGACTTAAACATTAAGTAAACTTTAAACAATTAAATTATGAAAAACTTAACAAAATTATGGAGCCTGATATTGTTGCTGACAGCAGCAATGTTTATGGTCTCATGTGAAGAAGACGAGCCAACTATTGATGTAGATGAATCTGGTGTTGCAGTATCAGATGGTTATTACTTTACCTTAGATGAAGAAGATCCTGTTGCTGAGAAAGCATTATTACCTGAAAAAATAGAAGGTGCGGAATTTGCAGCAACTGACAGAGAAGGCTTTTTTGGAAATTACGTATTTCTTCCTGCTGGTGATTACCAACTAAAAAAAGTTCAAGAAAGAGAAGTCGTGTCTACGATTGGTGGAACATTAGAAGCTCCTGAAGGAGAGGATGAAGGATATTTAGTTGCTAAACTAACAGAAGATGGTGGTCCAATCACAGTTAGCGAAGATGGATATTATAAAGTATCTTATGATGAAGAATTAGCAGAATTGATTATGATGAAAGTTACTTCAGTATCTCTAATTGGATCAGCAACTCCTAATGGATGGAATGCCGATACGCAATTAGAGATTGCTCAAGAAGCATCTGATGAAGGATTTGTGTTTTCAACTTCTGATTTAGTATTGAGAGCAGGTGAGTTCAAAATAAGAATTAATAACAGATGGACAATAGACAGAAGACTAGATAGAGAAGCACAAGAATTTGATCCAAATAATGGCTATGTTGCTTTTACTAATTATGGAGGATCTCCAGATAACTTAGTAGCAGGTGGAGGTAATATGGCTTTTGCTGCTGCTGATGAAGGAACTTATGATATCACTATTACTTTAACTAATGAAGGTGGTGCTTCATTTGAATCTACTAGAACAGGTGATGCTCCTGAAATTACTTTTGATCCCGCTGATTACCAATTTGGTTTTACAGGAAGTGCAACAGCTGGAGGCTGGGATGCTAGTCAAATGATGCATTACGCAGGACTTAGCGAAGGCGTACATACTTGGTTAGGTGTTGTAACTTTCGCAGCAGATGGTGAATTCAAGTTCAAGACGAATAATGAACTTTATTTAGGTGGTACATTGACTTTAGAAGAAGCAAGTATTAATCAAACAGGTGGGAACATACCTTCTCCTGGTGCTGGAGCTTATTATATCTCTTTATCAACAGCTGATGAAGGTGAAACATGGAGTGCTTCAATGATTGATTCAGGTTGGTCATTAATAGGAGCTGGCTCGCCATCTGGTGATTGGGATAACGATACATTCTTAGAAGCTTCTTTTGCTGATGGTATTACTACTTATACATATACTGGTGATTTTGTTGGTGGTGAGTATAAATTTAGAGCTGGTGGCCAGTGGGATTATGCATTAGGAGGTGATCTAGCTGCATTATCAACAGATGGCGGTAATCTAAGTGTAGATGCAGGAACTTACACCGTAACCTTAATATTTGACGGTTCAAGCTATTCAGCAACCATCGAATAATATATTCTAACCCAAAAAGAATGAGACGACCCTGTCTCATTCTTTTTACCCAAATTCTTTTTATGAATAAATTTTATCTCATATTATCCCTTCTTTTATGTGCAACTTTACAGTTAGTAAACGCACAAACCCCTTCAATAGAACCCGAATTCTTTGCTGCGGATGAGGAAATTACAATTACTTACAATGTAACTGGTACCAATTTAGCGTCTTTAGATGATGCTTATATGTGGATGTGGTTACCTGGTAATCCTACTATTAATGCTCCCTCCAATACTAACCCAGCTGATTCCGATACAGAAGCTACGGATCAAGCAAAACTTGAAAAATTAAATGAAAATGGACAAACACTGTTCCGTATTTCATTAACCCCAACGACATTTTTTAACCAAAACGCTGCAGATATTACTGAAATTGGTATGCTATTAAAAGGCAATGACTGGTCTGAAGGACAAACCGAAGATTTTATAACGGAAGTAAGTCAAGGATTTTCAGTAAATATTGCTTCTCCTTCAGGAAATTATGGTTTTTACGAAACCAATGACATTATTAATATAGAATTATCATCCTCTGAAGCTTCCCAATATCAATTTTATATAGATGGGAATTTAGAATATGAAGAATCTGGAATTACTCAGTTTTCTTATCAACATACAGTCATTGATGATGGTCAGGCTCATGATTTGAGTATAGTTGCTAATAATGGAACTGATTCGGAAACATTTAATTATTCCTATATAGTAAATCCTATAGTTTCCAATGAACCTCTTCCAGCTGGTTTGCAAAATGGAATCAATTATGGGGAAGATGATACATCTGTTCATCTTGTATTGACTGCCCCCAATAAAGAAAATGTATTTGTGATAGGTACTTTTAATGACTGGAGCCTTTCAGATCAATATTTAATGAGAAATGATGGAGATCAATTTTGGATTGAAATTACTGGTTTAACTCCAGGGCAAGAATATCAATTTCAATATCTGGTAGATGGAGAAATTTCTATAGCCGATCCTTATACAGAAAAAATTGGCTCTGAATATGATGATCCTGAAATCATAAATGACAATAGATATCCTGATTTGATGCCATATCCTTCAGGAAAAACTTCTCATGCAGTGGGATATATACAAACTAGTAAACCGCAATTCCCTTGGACGGATGATAATTTTAAAAAACCTGCCAATGAAGATTTAGTGATTTATAAATTATTGGTACGGGATTTTACTGAATTAAGAACCTATAATGCCGTCACCGAAAAATTAGATTACTTAGAAGAACTAGGAATCAATGCCATAGAGTTTTTGCCTGTCATGGAATTTGAAGGCAATTTAAGCTGGGGCTATAATCCTTATGCTATGTTGGCTTTAGATAAGTATTACGGCACTGAATACGATTTCAAAACATTGGTAAATGAAGCCCATAGTAGAGGAATAGCCATAATCTTAGATATTGCTTTAAATCATCAATTTGGTAGAAATTCTTTAGCAAGATTATATAATGAAGGAGATTATGGAAATCCAACTTCTGAAAACCCTTGGTTTAATACCAGTGCTCGCCACGATTTTAATGTGGGCTATGATATGAACCATGAAAGTCAATACACTCAAGATTATGTAGATAGGGTAGTAACCTATTGGTTAGAGGAATATCACGTGGATGGATATCGATACGACTTATCAAAAGGATTTACTCAAAAAAACACACTAGGAAATGTAGAGGCATGGGGACAATATGATGCCAATAGAATTCAATTACTAAAAAGAATGGCGGATGTTCAGTGGTCAGTTGATCCTGATTCTTATGTGATTTTAGAGCATTTCGCTGAGAATTCAGAAGAAAAAGAGCTGGCTGACTATGGCATGATGCTGTGGGGAAATGAAAATCATAATTTCAGGAATCTTGCGAAAGGGAATAGTGCTAATGTAAGCGGATTGAGTTATCAGGCTAAAGGCTGGAATGATCCACATGTAGTGGGCTATATGGAAAGCCATGATGAAGAGCGAGTGGCTTGGGATTTGAAAAATAGTTCAAGCCAAAGCTTATCTCAACAGATGCAAAGGTTGAAATTGAATGCGTCATTATTCTTCCTAGTACCTGGCCCAAAAATGATTTGGCAATTTGGGGAATTTGGATATGATGAAGAGCTTAATAATGACAGGTTAGGAGTAAAGCCAACTCGTTGGGAATATTTAGAAGATCCTGAGCGAAATAAATTATTTCAAGTCTATCAAAGCCTTATCAAATTAAAGACTCGAACCAACTATTTAAATAAAGACAACTTTCAATGGTCGGGCAGTGGTGATTTGAAATGGGCGAGATATAATAATGATGATGTAAAAATTGTGATGATGGGTAATTTTAGCAAAAGTACCCAAGCTTTTGATCAGCAAATTCTACAAGAAGGCACCTGGTATGATTATCTAACAGGAAAAGAAATTGAAATAGGGAGCGAAGTGGCTATTAATTTAATTGCAGGGGAATTTAGAATTCTAACAAGCCAACCAATTGAAAATTATATTGAGGATGCTTTAGAAGAAGAAATCGTTCTAGCAAATAATCCTTCGCAATTTAGAGACAATACTAAAATATTCCCAAACCCAGTTCAAAACCAATTACACCTTGAATCTGAGCAAGCAATCCAGAATATTTTCATTACTGATTTAAGCGGAAAATCAATTCCAGCTAGAGTAAATAATTCTAATAACAGATACACAATCGATTTATCAGCTTTAGAGTCAGGGATTTATTTTATCAACTATAGAAGCCAGAATAAACAAAGACAACAAAAAATCATAAAGTTCTAATTTTTAAATATATCATAATATGAATCAGAAATATACAAACTCGAAGAGTGGAGTCCCTTTAGGGAAAAGGGCGAATTCCTTGCGAGGGATTTTAGCAGCTTTCCTGATGGTTTTTGCAGTTTTTCAATTGCAGGCACAGGATAGGACAGTTTCCGGAACGGTTACTGATGCCATGACAGGTGAAGCTTTGCCAGGAACTAGCGTAATGATTAAAGGTACTTCCCAAGGAACTACTACATCCTTAGATGGAGAATTCAAATTGGAAGTGAGCGCAGATGATATATTAGTTTTTTCTTTTATAGGTTATAAAAAGCAAGAAATAGAAGTGGGAGCACGCTCTGTTATTGATGTTCAGATGCAAGAAGATATTTCTCAATTAGGAGAAGTTGTGGTTGTAGGATATGGCCAACAGGAAGAGAAGGATGTGACAGGGGTAGTAAGCACAGTTAAAGAAGAGTCTTTTAATAGGGGGCAAATAGCTAGTCCCGAACGCTTAATAGCTGGAAAAATTGCTGGTGTTGATGTTTCTCCAGGCAATACAAGAGCTGGGGGAGCAGGTATTACAATAAGAGGGATTGGATCTATAAATGCACAATCTCAACCTTTAATTGTAGTGGACGGGGTTCCCATTAATAATGATGGAAGTTCTGGAACAAGAAACGCTAATAACTTCATCAATCCTGCGGATATTGAAAGTGTTACAGTATTGAAGGATGCATCAGCTACTGCTATTTATGGTTCAAGAGGTGCAGCAGGTGTAATTTTATATACCACTAAATCTGGTAAGAAAGGTCAAAATACAGTGACTTATGATGGATCATTTATTTTCTCTGAAATTCTACGAGAACCTGATTTCTTGAGTACCCAAAATTTTAGAAATGCTGTTCGTCAATTTAGTCCTCAAAATGAAGGCCGATTAGGAGATAGTGATACGGATTGGTTTAATGAAGTGACAAGAAGTACTTTAAGTCAAAACCATAATTTATCTTTCACTGGAGCAACAGAAAAAATTAATTACCTGGTTTCTGTAAATCGCATGGATAATCAAGAGGTTATTAAAGGTGATCGTAATCAGGTGACTCGTCTAAGTATGAGATTAAAAACTACTGTTTTAAACGATCATTTGGATATTACTTTCAATACCAAAAATGCATTGACCAATGATGAGTATAAACCAAATGTTGTAGGGACAGCCGTTTCCTTCGATCCAACAAGGCCCGTTTACGATCCTGAAGCAGAAGAATTTGGAGGTTATTTTGAATGGAATGAATCATCTATTGATCCAATCAACCCAGTTTCTACAATAGAACAAACTCAAAGTATAGGGGAAAATAGAAGGTCTTTCAATTCGATTAATTTTGATCTGAAAATACCAGGTGTTGAAGGTTTAACTTTGAGCGCAACGGGTTCTTACGATTTAAGAAATGGACAAAACAAAGTATTTGAGCCATTTACATTAAGAAATGATAATAGAGATGGGTATATGCAACGATCAACTAACAATGCCTATACTACTACTTTATTTACCACATTAAATTATAATAAATCTTTTGGTTCAAATGATTTAGATATTTTAGGTGGGTATGAATTTCAAGAGGTATTTAGTGAGACTACGGGTTATGAAGGAATCAATTTAACAGATGATAGCAAAAGCTTCAATGATCCTACTGTTATCCCTAGAGAATTCATTGATTTATATAGAGCATTTCCTATAACCAATCAATTACAATCCTATTTTGGTAGAGTAAATTATTCTTATGATGATAAATATTTATTGACTGTTACGGGTCGTATGGACGGTTCTACCAGATTTGGCTTTGGAAATAAATATGGCTTTTTCCCTTCTGCGGCTTTAGGTTGGAGAATTATTGAAGAGGATTTCTTTCAGGGACTAACTGGTGTTTTTAACGATTTAAAGATAAGAGCAGGCTGGGGGCAAACAGGAAATCAAAATATTGGAGACTACCGCTATGATAAATTCTATTTCTTAAGTGATGCAAGCGCTACTTATCAGTTTGGGGATGAATATATTCAATTGTTAAGGCCTACTGCTGTTGATCCTAATATTCAATGGGAAAGATTAATTTCTACTAATATAGGTGTCGATTTCTCATTTATGAAAGGCAGATTATCAGGTACTTTAGATTTCTATGATAAGACTACCGACCAGTTACTTTATAATGTACCAGTTCCAGCGGCAACCAATGTAGGGGATAGAGTTATCACTAATATTGGTGAAATGAATAATAAAGGAGTTGAATTAGCTTTGAATTTTATTGCAATAGATAATGAGCAATTTGGATGGGATTTGAACTATAATTTCACTTATAATAAGAATGAAATTGTAAAGCTCAATAATGAAATCGATGAAAATAGTCCAGGTATACAAGTTGGAGGTATTACAGGAGATATTGGCCGAACTATTCAAGTATTGCAAGTAGGACAACCAATTTCTACTTTCTATTCTTATAATCATCTTTATGATGATGCAGGGAATCCTCTAACTGGTGGAACCAATAGTATTTATGAAGATATTAATGAGGATGGTCAAATAAATGAAAATGACTTGCAAACCCAAGGAGTGGCGATTCATCCAATATTTACCAATTTAAGTTCAAACATGCGTTATGGCAATTTTGATTTGAGCTTTACTTTAAGAGCTAAATTAGGAGGCCAAACTTATAATAATACAGCATCAGCAAATGGATGGACAGGAAGGTTAACAGAAGCACAAATATTAAATAATCTTCATGAGTCGGTTATTGAAACAGGTTTTCAAAACAGACAATTACTTTCTAACTATTATATAGAAAATAGTAATTTCCTAAAATTAGATAATCTTTCAATAGGCTATAATTTTAATCAAATAGAAGATTTTAGATTGAGATTATACGGTACTGTTCAAAACATGCTGCCAATATCTGGCTATAGTGGTTTAGACCCAGAGGTTCAAATTGATAATAATATTTATCCACCATCTACAGCATTTATTTTCGGTATAAACGCAAAATTCTAAATTAAAGAAAATGAAGAAATTTATATATATAATTCTAGCAGGTTTTACCCTTTCATGTACTGATTTGGATTTAAGACCTGAATTTGGAGAGACAGGTAATATTGCTTTTCAGGATGTTAAAAACCTGGAACGTTATATGGCTAAAATTTATGCTGCATATAGTCTTACGGGTCAACAGGGACCAGCAGGCGATGCAGATTTGGCATTAGTAAATGATGAAGGATTCACTTCCTACATCAGAGCTTATTGGAAAGCTCAAGAACTTACAACCGATGAAGCAGTAATTGCTTGGCAAGATGCCGGTATTCAAGATTTGAATACTCATAACCGTCTAAAAATTCTTTGGCCAATGTTGTTTTACCAGCTTGTCTAGGGCCTAGAATTGTTACGACAGGATACTCTTTAATTAATATTGCTAGCTCTTTCGCAATTTTTCTTTTTATCATATATAACATTATATGCTATGTTTTAACGGAATTCAATTCCTATATAACATAATAACGGTGATAAGTGGTTGGATTTACAATATAATTAGATTGAT
>QNXU01000258.1 GCA_003973485.1 Bacteroidota bacterium
TGGCGGTTTCTCCCACTATTAATAATTTAAAAAATGCACTGGAGCAGATAAGACAAGAAGAACTTGCGCGTTATTTAAAGGAGATTGAAAGTGAAGATTGCAAAATTGTGGATAAGGTAACTAAAAGCATGATGCAGAAAATCTTAAAATTGCCAGTTCTTCAATTAAAAGCTGCTTGTAAAAGAGGTGAAGAAGAAACCTTAATAGGTGTTTTGAACGATTTATTTAATCTTGAAAAAGATACTGAAAAAAAGTAAATCAATAATGCTTGTAGGATAAATGCTTATCCTCTATTTTTGCCAATAAATTATAAAGAGAAAGATATGTTTTACGATATACCAGTAACAGAAGGAGCCAACACATTTTTTTGGATTTTAGTCACTTTGGTTGGCTTGGTGAATGCTATTGCATTTATTGATAAGAGAAATACTGATAAAGAGGAATCAGAATCTTAATTTTGATTACTATTAAATTAATATAGTATGAAAAGAATATCCATATTTTTCATACTTTTTTTGTGCCTTTTTTCTATTGAGGAAGTTAAAAGTCAATCATTTCTAGGTGTAAAAGGAGGTGTAAATATACCTTTTGTAAATTATAATGATTTCACCAATGTACCTATTAATACTAGGATACGAACAGAATATTTTTTCAGCTCCACTTATGGGATTTCATATCGCTTCATGCAAACTGAAAAAATAGGGATTCAATTTGATTTAAATTATTCTACAAAAGGCTGGGGACAAAATACATTAGATTTTACTAATACATCTATCACTGAGATTAATTACTTAGAACTTCCTTTTTATTTGCATTGGCAAATTTTTGGAACCAACAAATTTAAATTCTTCTTAGATGCAGGTGTTTATGCTGCTTGGGCTTTAAGGTCTACTACAAAAATCGAAAATGATCAAGATTTAGAAGAATTTCAAATCGAATATTCTCCTGAAGAGGATAATAGAGGCGATTTCGGTATCGTGGCTGGAGTTGGATTATCCTACGATTTCTCACTTTTCGTACTCCAATTAGACGGAACATTTAAATCAGGCTTTGCTAATATCTTACCAGTCAATCATCTTGTTCGGGAAAATCCTATTGTGTCTACCAATCAAGTCACCGCCATTCAATTAAATTTACTTTTCCCTCTTTCCAAATAGTCGATTTAAAGTTAGCTTAAAACAACAGATCTTATTTTACCATTTTTAGTATAGAATGTCATATTTTATTATGAAAATTGTAAAGTAGCACTATGATAAATGGATTTTTATAAATTGCTTGTCCATTGAGCGAAAAGGTAATAGAAATTTTTCGGGTTAAGGAACTGTTTTTTTTAGTTAATTATGTATTTATGAAATCACATAATTAGCTTTATACATAGGTTAGCACTTTTAAATCCTTTCATAAACATGAAAATCAATCTATTTTTATTCTTCTCTATATTTTATACAAGCTTTATTTTTGCTCAGCAAAAGGCAATTGAGATACACTATAAGAAATCTGAAAGTGGGTTTGTGTTTTATGCTAATAATAATGAGTTAGTTCCCTACACTGTAAAAATTAATTTTCAGAAACTCGAAAATTTAGCTTCAAATTCAACGGAAAAAAGTTTTATACGGACTATCCCAGCTAACACTTCTAATCAGAAAATAATTGAATTGAATAAAATCAAAGACCATAAAGGGACTTCGTTTGACTTTAATTTCTTTTATAATATAGGAGATCCTTCCCTGGAAATTGATACTGATTTCCCGTATTTATTGCCCTATAAACATGGGAAAAGAGTTAGAGTAGGGCAAGGTAATAATGGAAGTGGAACTCATAAAGGAGTTAATGCAATTGACTTTAATTTAAATATTGGTGATAGTATTTATGCAGCCAGAAGTGGTGTTGTGGTGGAAGTAAAGGAAGATTCTAATGTTGGAGGAAATAATCCTAAATTTGAGCCTTATGGTAATTTTATAAAAGTTTTCCATAAAGATGGAACAATTGGAAGTTATGTCAATTTAATGCAAAATGGAAGCTTAGTACAAAAGGGTGATAAAATTGAAAAAGGACAATTGATTGGATTCAGTGGAAATACTGGCTGGAGCTCAGGCCCTCACTTACATTTTATGGTTGCGCAAAATAAGGATTTTCAAAATATTACATTGCCAGTTAAGTTTTTGAACTATAAACAAGAATTATTCATCCCCAGAGAATCTAATAGCTACTATGCATATCATCCTGGTCAAGCTGATTTTGAAGTGGAAGATAGTTTTGAAGAATTAAAGTTTGAAGCCGAGTTAAAACCATCTGATTTAAATAATAAAATCGAATTTGAAACAGGGAAATATGGTGATTATATTCTGATTTATGTTAATAACGGCATGAAGACAGAAATGAATGGAGTTTTAAAACTACAATTGAAAAATCTGATCAGCACTAAAAAGTTACCTTATAAATTTACTGTCCCAGCTAAAACTAAGATGTATTTATTGGCTTTAAGACCTGATGATAGTGGTGAATCCTATGGTTATCAACTTTCAGGAGAATTTAATTAGATAGTTGAAGAAGTCATCAACCCAAACCTCCAATCAACGTATGTAGCAACATGGAAAAAGCAAAATTATTATATTTTTATGATCCTTTATGCGGCTGGTGTTTTGGATTTAGTCCGGTTATAAAAAAACTAGAGCATGAATTTCAAGAACAAATAGATTTTGAAGCCATTAGTGGTGGAATGGTGCTTGGAGAGCGAGTAAAGCCTTTAAGTGAAATGAAGGATTATCTTAAAGAAGCCATGCCGCGCTTAGAAGAAATGACAGGCGTGAAATTTGGGGATCCTTATTTGGAAATTTTGGAAGAGGGAAGTTTAATGTTGAATTCTGAACTTCCATGTATTGCTATGACGGTCTACAAATCCATGTCCAATAAATCTAGTATTGAATTTGCCTCGGCTTTGCAATCTACTTTATATGAAAAAGGTATAAACCTCAATGAGAAAGAGAATTATCAAGGGCTAGTTGAAAATTTTGATTTGCCTTGGGAAGTATTTAAAACTAAAATGCAAGACGTTGCATACAAAGAAAAAACCTATCAAGAATTTCAAATTGGTCAGCAGATGGGAATTGGAGGGTTTCCTTCAGTAGTTCTTAGTGTTGGCAATCAAGGATACCTAATTGCTAGAGGTTATAGACCAGAGTCAGAAATGAAAGCTGTAATTGAAGAGGTTTTAAGCAAAGAAACAGCTAACTCGAAATAATTTATCCTACCATTTTTCTTAAGGGATGATTTCACAATAGTAGAATTCATCCCCTTTTTTATTTATTATTCCTAACTTATTTAAATTCAATACTGAAAACCGCTTCATCAATTATTTGAATTGCTTACCTTTGCCCAAAATTTGAATTAAGATTTTATCATGCATAGGACACATCACTGCGGAGAATTAAGAATTGAAAATAAAGGTGAAAAAGTAATATTAAGCGGTTGGGTACAAAGAGTACGTAATAAAGGCGGTTTGCTTTGGATTGATTTAAGAGATCGATATGGAATCACCCAACTTTTATGCGAAGAGGGTAGAACAAGTGAAGATATTTTAAAAGTTGCAAGAAAAGTAGGTAGAGAATTTGTTTTGCAAGCTAAAGGGGAAGTATTGGAACGATTCTCTAAAAATGATAAAATGGCTACTGGGGATGTAGAGATTTTCATAGAAGAATTAAATATCCTTAATGCAGCTAAAACTCCTCCTTTCACTATAGAAGATGATACCGATGGTGGGGAAGAATTAAGAATGCAATACCGCTACTTGGATTTAAGAAGACCTGCTGTTCGGGAAAAACTAAAACTCCGTCATCAATTGATGCAAGCCACTCGTAGATTTATGGACGGTGCAGGTTTTCTGGAAGTAGAAACACCTGTTTTAATTAAATCTACTCCAGAAGGAGCCCGTGATTTCGTTGTGCCATCCAGAGTCCATGAAGGGGAGTTTTATGCATTGCCGCAATCTCCACAAACTTTCAAGCAATTATTGATGGTGTCAGGTTTTGATAAATATTTCCAGATAGTGAAATGCTTCCGAGATGAAGATCTACGTGCCGATCGTCAGCCAGAATTTACCCAAATTGACTGCGAAATGTCATTTGTAGAGCAAGAAGATATTTTAAATACTTTCGAGGAAATGGTGAAATACCTTTTCAAAGAAGTAAAAGGTATTGAGATTGAGGATTTTGAAAGAATGACTTATGATCAGGCTATGAAATTGTATGGTTCTGATAAACCTGATATTAGATTTGGAATGCCTTTCGTAGAATTAAACGAACTTGCGCAAGGCAAAGGATTTAATGTATTTGATCAGGCTGAATTGGTAGTTGGAATTAATGTTCCCGGTGCCGCTGAATATACCCGTAAACAATTAGATGCTTTGACAGAATATGTAAAGCGTCCTCAAATTGGAGCGAAGGGCTTGGTTTATGTAAAATGCAATGAAGATGGAAGCTTCAAATCTTCCGTTGATAAATTTTACAGCCAAGAGGATCTGAAAGCCTGGGCAGAAGCTGCTGAAGCAAAAGCTGGTGACTTACTCTTAGTCTTAAGTGGTGATATCGACCACACAAGAAAAGCCATGAACGAATTGCGCCTAAAAATGGGGGCTGAATTAGGCTTAAGAGATCGAAATGTTTTTAAACCACTTTGGGTGTTGGATTTTCCACTTTTGGAATGGGATGAAGAAACGAAAAGATTCCATGCGATGCACCATCCATTCACCAGTCCAAAGCCAGAGGATATGGAATTCATTGAATCTGATCCAGGCAGAATCAGAGCAAATGCTTATGATATGGTGATTAATGGAGTAGAAATTGGGGGAGGAAGTATCAGGATTCATGATAAAGCATTGCAACAGAAAATGTTCAAAGCTTTGGGCTTTACAGAAGAAGAAGCTCAAAAGCAATTTGGATTCTTGATGGAAGCCTTTGAATATGGTGCGCCACCACATGGTGGGATAGCATTCGGTTTCGATAGATTGTGTGCGATGTTTGGAGGTTCAGATTCTATTCGAGATTATATCGCATTCCCTAAAAATAATGCAGGTAGAGATGTGATGATTGATTCTCCCGCAACAATTTCTCCAGAACAATTGAAAGAATTGCACTTAAGTATAAAATAATATCTTTATATTGTTCATCAGTTTAATTTTTACTGAATAGAAATCTGGCAGATTATAGTTCGTTTTCTATTGATTTTTAGGTTTTTGAATTGTATTTAAATTGATTGAACACACTTACATAGAGTTTTTGGGATTGGAACTAGCCGATCCCTTAACTTTCATCAGCGATATTTTGATGGCGTCTTTCTGTGCTTATTTTGGACATAAGCTTTTCCATGAATTCAAATCAAAGTACGCCAGATTAACTGCTTTCTTTTTCTTAATTCTCGGTTTTTCAGCTTTCCTGGGAGGAACGGCTCATTTACTAGATCTTTATTTAGGAAAAAGTCCACATTTAATCGCCTGGTCTATGCAAGGTATTTCAATATTATTCTTTCAATTGGCAAGTTTAAGACTCATTAACTCGTCCAGATTGAAAATAATTTTACAAGTATTGGTATTTGCTTTTTTTGGAATATTTATTTCTCAAATCTATAGCGTTCAGCACTTTGATGTTGTGAAAGTAAATTCTATAGTTGGATTAATTGGGTTTGTGTCAATTATTCATATCTATAAATATTTCCAAGAAAGAGATATTGCTTATTTGAAAATTCCGCTAACCATTCTATTATTTTCTGGTCCAGCCATGATTCATAGTTTTAATATCTATTTTAATAAATGGATTGATCAAAATGTAATTAGTCACTTGCTCTTATTGCCATGTTATTATTTACTTTATTGTGCAATTAGAAGAGTTGCAATTGTTAAAAAGAAAACTCAGCCAATACCGCAATCAGTGCCCCTAGAAGAGAAATAAATAATTTCTTGAAATTAAAACTATGATCTGGGCTACTCTCGAAAAAGATTGTTGTTGAAATATGTAAGAAGTTTCCAGAAACAATGGCAAAGAGTATTAAAAAAACTTGGTCTGAAAATATTTTTGCATCATGTAAAAGATGGCTAAGTCCCAATCCTGCTGGGCTGGCCAAACTGAAAATAACTAAAATCAATACAGTTTTCCATTTTGTTTTTAGGTGGCAAATCAAAACAGACATTAATGCAAAAGCAGCTGGCATCTTATGCATCAATATTCCAAAAAATACAGAGTTCGTACTGTCATGTGAGTGAATAGTGTCGGGATGTGCCAAAAGTGTACCTTCCAAAAAAGCATGTATGGATAAGGCAATTAAAAGTCCTAACCATTTGTTTTGCCCATGATGATGGTGTCCTTGAATATTATGTAAATGACCATGCTCTACGCCCTCAGAGAAATATTCTAATATTACCTGAATAAAAAAACCTGCTAATACATATAAACTAATGTGGGCTACGCTATCTCCTTGCGAAAAAATTTCAGGCAAAATATGGATCACCGTAACCGAAAACAAGTAAGCCCCAGCAAATACTAATGCTAATTTGAAAAATGAATTATTAATCTTTGGTATAAAAAATACCAAATAACCAGCACCGAAAGTGAGTAAAAATAATAAAATGGAATTGCTAATCATAATTTCTTTACAATAAATATCATGCGTTCTGAGGTTTCAGGAATATAATCATGGAGCTCATAATCGCCAAAGGTTTGCAAAAGCATAAAGTTAGCATTACGGAAATAATCCAAAAAGGATAATCTTCTGATGGCTTTTACCCTTTCTTCAAATTCATAATTTTTTCCTTCTGTCTGAAATTTTATTTTTTTGATAATACTTTCGCCATCAAAATGCCTAGTTAAATGAAATTCAATTCCGTCAATGGTTTTAATTTCTTCTTTCACCAAGTTGTGGATAACTCTATAAGGATTTAGAAAATCTAATGTAAACACCCCACCAGATTTAAGTGAATCAGCAATCGAAATTATGCATTTCTGGTTTTCCTCTTCAGATTTAAAAAAACCGAAACTTGTAAATAAATTAAAGGCATAGTCGAAATGATTTTGCTTCAAGCTATTACGCATATCATGAATGTGGAAATGAAGTTTCTCATTTTCATGCGCTTTAGCCAATCCAATATTTCTTTCCGAAAGGTCTATTCCTTCTACTTCATAGCCTTCATTATTTAAGAAAATAGAATGTCTGCCGCTTCCACAAGCAACATCCAGAAGCCTTGCTTCTTTCGGTATTTTTAAATAATTCAATAAATTGCTAAGAAAGAATTTAGCTTCTTTATCATCTCTGTTTTTATAGAGAATATGGTAATAGGGAGAACCAAACCATTCATTAAAGTCTTCTTTTCTCTTTTCACTCATGCTTAAAGAATGATATTTTCACCTAAGTTTTCAGTGTTGAATTGCTGTAAATCTCCGTTTTCATCTTCATATATGAAGAATGCTTTCAAGTGATTTTGTGTTGCTAATATTTCCTTCGCTTTTGTAAGTCCTGTTACCATAAAAGCAGTGGACCAAGCGTCTGCCTCCATGCAAGTTGGAGCCACCACTGTTGAGCTTATAATATCTCTTTGAATAGGATAACCTGTTTTTGGGTTTATGCTGTGGCCATATTTTTTACCATCGTGTACGAAAAATTTCCTGTAATTTCCTGAGGTGGATATTGCTTCATTGTCTAATTTAATGATGGCAACCCTTGAGGCTTGTTGACCACTTTCAGTTTTAGGATCATCAATGCCAATTGCCCATAAATCATTGCTCTCATTTTTCCCTTTCGCTCTTAATTCACCTCCTAATTCTACCATCATGTTTTCAATGCCTTGAGATTCCAAGAAATCAAAGACTACATCAATAGAATAACCTTGGGCTATGGCATTGAAATCAAGCGAAACTTTTTCCTTTTCTTTCACAACTTTCTGCTTATTGAAATTGATGTGTTCAAAGCCTACATATTCTTTTATTTCTTCTATTCGACTGCTGTCAGGAAATCCCACCTTTTCTGGTCCAAATCCCCAAGCCGCAATTAATGGATAAACTGTAGGGTCAAAAGCTCCTTCTGAAGCTTCATAAATTTCTTTAGATTTTTCTAGAACAGGATAGAAATAAGGAGATTTGAATTGAAAGCTATCAGATTTATTAAATTTTACTATCTCTGAATTTTTAACGTAGGTAGATAGACTAAGATCGAATTGATGTAGGAGTGAATCAATAGCTTTTTTGAAGTTTCTACTTTCTTCATCCGAATAGGTGATATTATAAGTAGTACCCTGCGCTTCTCCTGAAATATAAATATAAGGCAGTTTTTCATTTTCAAGTTTTTGGCTATCTCGGTAAAACCAAACTATAGCCACCACAGCTACTAAAATCAAAGAATATATTGAGTTTTTCTTCCTGTTATCCATGTTAAAATAATTTAATGCGAAATTACATTAAATGCAATTGATTTGCGAATAGGGGAGGGTTTTTTAATGATAAAGCGCATTAAAAAAGCCACCTTGTGGGTGGCTTCAAATATTAAATAGTTTGGAAATGTTTGTTTAATACATCACGGTACTTAGAACTAAAATTTCTATAGCACCATTCCTTCAATAAATTAAGCTCATGTTCAACTAACAGAGCAATAGCTTTTGTCAACTCCTTTTCAAATAAACGTCTGTCGAAACTTACTTTTGAAAGAATTGATTTTGCATAATCTAACATAGCTATTATGGTTTGAGTTGTAGTTATTACTTTAAAGAACTTGGTTTTTTATGGTCTCCTGAAAGTAATAAAAATTTATTAAAATCGAAAATTAAACACTAATTTTAACGTTCGGTTTCTAAAAGTATTTGAATCAAAATACGATAAAAATGAAGATTAGGTTAGAATTTTTTTCAATTATATTTTCAGTGCTATTTTGTGGTAGTTTTGGGCTTGCTGCTCAGGATATTTCTATTGAGTTAGGCCCTGATAAAATTGCTTTAAATGAAGCTTTTACCATTACAGTTAAGGTGGAAGGAGAGACTTTAAAGTCTTATGATAAATTTCCTGACATCTCGGGTTTAGTGAAAAGAGGAACTTCCAGTAGTTCATCAACTAACATTTTTAATGGACAGGTAACTAGAAGCCAAAGTATTACCCAAACTTATGTGCCCGAAAGAGAAGGGATCATCAATATTCCAGCATTTAGCATTAATGTAAACGGAAAGCTCATTAGCTCTCCAGGGAAAAAAGTAGAGGTAGGGCCTGCTAAGCAGCAGAATCAAAATAGAAGGTATGACCCCTTTGGAAGCGATCCTTTTGAAGATTTTTTTGGTAGAAGAGATGAACCAGAAGAATTTGTTAATTTAAAGGAAGATGCCTTTTTTGCACTAACTACTGATAAAGATGAAGTCTACGTAGGTGAAGGAGTTAATACAACCTTAGCCTTTTATGTTTCCAATGAAAATAGGGCACCCTTGCAGTTTCATGATTTAACCAATCAACTATCTGATATTTTGCGAAAAATTCGACCTAATAACGTTTGGGAAGAAAATTTTAATATTGAAAATATTACAGCTGAACCTGTTAATATTGGAGGAAAGCGTTACAGTGTCTATAAAATTTTTCAAGCAACATTTTTCCCTCTTGGTGAGCAAGATATCGTATTTCCGAAAGTAGGTTTGGAAATGATTAAATATCAAGTAGCCAAAAGCCGAAGCTTTTTTGGTCAGAATAGAAAGGAAACCTTCAAAACCTTCTATTCTAAATCTAAAACAGTAAAAGTGAAACCATTACCAAATCATCCATTAAAAGACCAAGTGTCTGTAGGGAATTATAAGCTTTCTGAGAATATTAATTCTACAGATTTAAATACAGGTGAAAGCTTTCAATATGAATTTAATGTAAGAGGATCTGGGAATATATCGGGTATAGCTGAACCTCAGGTGAAAAGTGAAAAAGAATTAGAAATTTATTCTCCTAATGTAAGTGAGAATATTACTCGAAGTGGGGTGTCAGTTCGAGGTTCTAAGGCTTTTCGGTATTATATGATTCCAAAGGAGCCTGGTTCCTATGATTTGTCTGATTACTTTCAGTTCATATTTTTCAATACCGAAACAAGTAAATACGATACTTTAAAATCGGAGTATAAAATAAAAGTTAGTGGTGAAAGCATGGCAAATGTCAATATCGAACAAGCATCTTCAGATGGATTGTTTTATGATAGGATAGATGAGGTATCAAATCAGTTACAATCTCACCAAACCACTGAAATCTGGAAATGGGTATTTAATATATTTCTTGTAGTGGCTTTTTCACTTTCTTTGTTCATCTTGCTGAAAAAATCCTAAATTGCGCTTCAATTTTTGAATAAATGAGCAATAGTTTCGGAAAAATCTTCAAAATCACGACTTATGGTGAATCTCATGGGGTAGGCATTGGTGTAATCATTGATGGTTGTCCTGCAGGTGTAAAAGTGGATGAAGCATTCTTGCAATCTGAAATGCAGCGCAGAAAGCCCGGTCAATCTAAAATCACCACTCAAAGAAAAGAAGAAGATGAGGTAGAAATATTATCTGGAATCTTTGAAGGGGTAACTACAGGAACACCAATTGCTCTGGGAATCAGAAATACAAATCAAAAGAGTCAAGACTATTCTCATATTAAGGATAGCTACAGACCTTCTCATGCAGACTATACTTATCAA
>QNXU01000069.1 GCA_003973485.1 Bacteroidota bacterium
TCTTGAAGCATCTGTTTCATATTGATCTTTATGCTCATTATAATAACTTCTCAATTCTGAATCAGTTGGTGTAACCAATGAATCTTTCACTGAGTAGTAAGGAACATATAAATACTCCACCTCAGCTGTCTCATTTTCTTTTTGGTAAGCTCTTTCAGCTTCTGCTGTAGTAATATAAGTAGAACCTGCTAATAGTTCATCATATTTTGTTCTTGCTCTTGCAGGAACTAATGAAGATTCGAAAGAATACCACTGAGCTTGTTGTTCTGCTGGAGCCTGAGCAATGTTTCTGATAATATTCACTACTTGCTCTTTATTGAACTCCCCTGTTTGTGGATTTGTAAAATTTTGCTTTACAATTGGGCTGATATTATTTCCTTGAACCATATCTACTAATTCTTCATTAGTTACTTCAAGGCCTAATTCATCATATTGCTCTTGAAAAGCTTTTTCAATAATAAGGAAATCCCAAGCTTGCTGACGGATAGAATTCATTTCTTGGTCGGAAGGTGCTCTACCGTTTCCTGCCCTAAAATTATTTTTGAATTCTTCCACTTTACGCTGATATTCAGGTAAGTTAATAGTTTCACCAGCTATTTCGCCAACGTCATTAGATCTACCGCCTCCTAATAGCATTGAGTCTGGCCCAAGCAAATCAGTTAGCAAGAATGCTAAAATGGATAATCCTATTAGGGCGATCAATACCGACCCCATCTTTACTCTTAATGTATTAAATACTCCCATGTTTGTTTATTTCAAAGATTCGCAAAATAATAGTATAAATGATTAATATCAAAGTGATTCCATTTATTACTTTAAGCTTAATTTGGGTTTGTGATAATTAGTTTTACAAGATTAATTCTGTTTTCCTCCATACTTTCTATCACAAATCGAAATGGAGGGCTACTTACTTCTTCATTTAGTTGAGGGAAATTTTCTGTAATGGATAAAATAAAACCTCCCAAAGTATCATAATCACCTTCTGGCAGATTTAAAAAATACTTATCATTTATATAATCTATTTCCAATCTGGCACTAAAAACAAAAGTATCAGCCGAAATCTTTTCCTCCACTAAATCTTCATCATCATGCTCATCTTGAATTTCGCCAAATATCTCCTCAATAATATCTTCTAAGCTGACAATGCCTGAAGTACCGCCAAATTCATCTACCACTAATGCCAAGCTTTTATGCTCTTGTATAAATTGAATCATCAATTCATTAGCAGGCATGGTTTCAGGTACAATAATTATAGGTGTTAAGATTTCTTTGATAGTAGAGGGTTTTTTAAACAAAGCTAGTGAATGACAATAACCAATTACATCATCTATTGTATCCTTATAAATCAACACCTTAGAATGTCCACTATCATTAAAAGCATCCTTCAATTCTTCGATTGTATCCTCAATATCTACTGCAACTACCTCGGTTCTTGGAATCATACATTCCCTAACCTTTATCGTTTTAAATTCCAGTGCATTATTAAATATCTTCTTATCTAATTCTACTTTACTTTCTTGATGATCAAGCTGAACGGTGTTTTTCACAAAGTGATCCAAATCGGTTAAGCCAAAAACAGGCTTATCTTCCTCATACTTTAATCTCAATACATACTTTATAAAAAGTTTTGACAAACTAACTATAAAAAATACAATTGGATAGGTGATATAATAAATAAGCCATAATGGTAGAGCAAAAAAGGATAATAAGCCGTTAGGGTTTAGCAAAAAAATACTTTTCGGGGTGAATTCTGCTATGAATAATACAAAAATAGTCGAAACAAAGGTTTGAGCCAGTAAAATAAAAACATCATTTTGAAAGAATAAAGGTAAGTTTTCAATCAAAAAAGGCTCAATCATTTTGGCCATATAAATACCATAAACTACTAATGAAATGGTATTCCCAATTAATGTCGTTCCTATAAAAGAGGAGGGTCTTTCTAGAAATTTAGATAAAATTCTACCTGAAATGATTCCTTGCTGGCTCTGTAGCTCTATATGTAATTTATTGGATGATACGAAAGCAATTTCTATTCCTGAAAAGAATGCAGAAAATAGTAGCGATATAATAATATAGATTAAATAACTGCTTTCCATTATTTTTTAGAATCCTGTTTTTGCTGCTTCTTTTGTTTAAGATATCTATGTAAAAGTAACAGACTTATGGATAACATAAAAATCCAATAGGAATATTCAAAGCCAACTGTGATGGATTGATGTATACCAATCACAAAGAAAGCAAACGCTAAGCCTATGATTATAAAATTAGGTTTTGGACTTTCAGTGCTATTGTTTTTATTATTCTTTTTAGGAGGCATTACTTTTGACACGCTTAATTTAAAGGTTCAATCTTTTTCTTTTTGGTTGTATCGGTCTTTATTTGCTTATTGGGTTTTTCCTGAACTGTAGAATCTTCCTCCAAATAGATAGTACCACTTGGATTTAATATTCTATAACTTGAAAAATCCTGCTTTGCTACCAGACCCGTTCCTGTTGATATTTGATCCTCTGATTGTATCCTCACAAATTTATCAGTATAAATTTCTTCTTTTTGAGGCTCCCAATACAATTCTTCAGAATTCATTTTCCGTGGATCAACATATCCTATTACTTCTACATCGCCTTCTGCTTTATACAAATCCTTTTCTTTGGTATAGTAAGCAGAATTCGCCTCTAAAGTAGAAGACATGGTTCCATCTGCTTCATAAAATTCTATATATATATCATTTGGAAACTCCCTGTCGCCATTTTCATATTCGTATTGCTTTGAAGCTTTCACAATTACTCGAACTACTGCTGAATCAGAATATATTATTTGCACAGTATCTGCTTCCATTATCGGGCCTGTATATTCCTCAAAATTTTGTTTTTTTTCTAATCCAGAAGAACAAGCTTGAATTAATAAAAAAATCAATGAAAGATGAAAATATTTCATGTGTATATTACTGTTTTTGACTGCCACATGGAATCTTTGATTAAAAATTCATCTTCGGTTGGTGTAAAATTCGAAGCTTAATTTTTAATGTTGATTTCATGCATATAAATTTATTCTCTATAACCAACCAATATTAGCAGAACTTGCCTAACTCTCCCTAGGTTTTTTGTGATGATTGACAATAAGCTTCATACTACAAAAATAAAAAAAGCGGTCAAGATAACATATAATCAAGACCGCTTAAGTTTATATCAATTGTTATTAGTCTCTAATTTGGACTTTCACAGTTTCACCAATCCAACAGCCAACTTCAATTTCTTCACCTACTTCATAATCATAGTTGAAGATATCTTCATTTGAAGGAAATTGTTCCTTAGCAACGCTCATTCTGTTAGTTGCTCCTCCTTTTTGATACATTTCATAAGCTGCTATATATACTGCTCTGTCTTTTACTACATCCTCTCCACCTTTACAATCTTGGAAACTTTTCAAATACAAATCGCCAATTATAGTATAAGCCTCTTTTTTTGAAGGATCTGCATCTAAGGCATCATAAGCATAACTTCTCGATTGAGATTTATTTCCTAATTTTGATGCAACGTCAGCTAGTTCAACATAAACATCTGCAGTTTTGATGTTATCCTCAGTATAACTTAAAGCCTCTTTAAAATATTTCTCGGCAGTTTCTAAATCATTATTTGCTTTTGATCTTAAGGCAATCATTCTAGCTAAACCAAATTCAGGCGAATTTTCTTGCACTACTTTAGCCGCATCTAAAAATGAATCAGATCCAGTACAGCCCCCTGCTAAAGCAAATTTCACAATTTGTTCTGCATCCTTCAATTTTTTACCATCTTCAACAAACTTTGGATAAAGCTTCTGATCAATAATATTACAGTCTATCGTTACAGTAGCTGTAAATAATTTTTCAATAAAGTCTCTAGCCTTTTGGATGTTTTGTTCACTCTCACCATTGGCTAACATTTCATCCAAAATTTCTTGAGACTGATCATATATTTCGATTACATCTAAATCAGTTATTGGGCCGCCAGTCAATTTATATCTTCTTGTTGCATCCATATAATGCACAACATTCGAAATATATCCTTTAGCCCCTAGCATCCCTACAGCCTCTTTATGTAATTCAAAAAGCTCTTTATATTTATCCTTTCTGTTCTTCCATACATTATAAGCATCATTTGCTTTCCTGTTGGTGACATTTTCCACATCATTAAAATACTTCATTCTTAAATCATACAAGAGCACAACCGAATCTTGAAGATTTTCCTGTTGTTGACCAGTAGTAGTCTCTGCCAAATTCTCATAAACCTTTACTCCCTGTATATAAATAGAAGGGTTAAGATCTGGCGTTTCTTTCAACAACCAATCCAATGGTGGTTTTGCTGCTTCATATCGCTCAGCAGTAAGCATATCAGAATAAAGCGCATTTTTCTCTATCGCAATTGCTTTTTTGTCCGGATCTTCCGGCCAGTTCCAACCATCTTGTCCAAACATTGTAGCTTGAACACCTATTAATAATGCTAGTGTTAATAGAATTCTTTTCATCTTTCTTATTGTTTAATCAAACTGTCTTCGTAAAAACCATCTATCGTTAAAAGTAAAACTTAAATTAAAATTCAAATAATTTTCTTGAACTAAACTATTTAACAAGGTTCCTCTTTGACCAACTTCAAATGCCAAATTAATATTTGAAACCTGCGTGATTGGTAATGTAGTACCAAAAGTAATGCCAAAAGAGTTTATCCTATTATTGTTTATAACTAATGGTCCGTTAGAAATGTTAATACCAGCCCGATAAGTCACCCTTTCAAGATACCGTGTACCTGACTGAATATTAGGAGTATACTCACCCCCAATGTTAATTTTTGTTTCTTCCACATAATTACTTTCTGCTATTCCAAAACTGCGATATTGCCTCCAATCTTGATAAGAAAAGTCTGCCAAAATAGCCCAATTATTAGGCCTCACAAAAGATAAGCCTGCACTAATTTTCTGCGGTAAAGTTGTTGTCCCTTCAGTTCCTGCAACCATAAATGTTGATGAATCGGTCAACTGGGTAATAGGAGTTTCGGTGGAAGAGAGTAACTGTAAATAAGTATTTCGTGTTGTATTTAAATTAGCCTCTAAGTCATAGGTTACTCCTAACGAGAGGTAATTTTCCCCTAACTTCTTGGTGAATTTTGTACCTAACACAAATGAGAAATCAGAAAAGTTATCTTTATTTTCTGCAGAAATCAAATATGGAATTGCAACAGTATCCTCTCCATTTATTACATTTTCAAAGACCGTTCTATCCGTTAAATTCCCGAAATTGTAATTGGCTTCAAGCCCAACGGCAATATTCTTATTAATATTCCATCCATTGGACAAACTGAATTGTGAAATTGTGCCACTTCCCTGAAAACGAGCCAATTCAGCCTGAGGATCAAACTCTTCCGACCTTCTTCTCTGAAGAATTTCATAATTTTTTGAACTTAAAGGTTTCAAGGATATTGATAAACCGTATTTTCCTGGCACAATTGGAAAGGCCAATGAAATATACTTCAAGCCTCCATTTACCTGTCTAAATCGCGTAACTTCATCACTAATATTGTTTTGAGTTATGCTAAGCCCTGCTTCAAAAGAACTAAAGCTTTGACTTCCTAATAAGGCAGGGTTTAGAACTGGAATAAACCATGGACTTTGATAAGCTATTCCTGCATTTCCCATTCCACTATTAGAAACAAAACCTTTTTCAGACATCATGCCCATCCCATAAGCTGAATAAGGCGAAACCATCACTTGAGAAAAAGATGATGAAATAAATAAAATGGATGTTATAATGGCTATTAAGCCTATTTTAAATTGGTACATTATATCGTAAAATCGCATTTAAACCCACTAAAACTAATTCAGGGATTGCAAAGATGGTAGCTTTTATTTTAGATTCAAAGAATTTTGCATCTCCACCTGTGATTATTACTGTGAGTGGTGCATATTTGCTTTCAACTTCCTGAATATAAGCATCAATCTCAGCCTGAATCCCATGGACCACACCACTTAGCATTGCCCCTTCTGTGGAATCGGAAATCCAATTCTCTACAGTCTCAGGCTTAACCAACGGTAAACGAGCAGTAAAATTATGCATTGACTTAAAACGCATATTCATCCCAGGTGAAATAGCACCACCAAGATAGATTTTGCCTTTTTCAAGAAACTCATAGGTAATGCAAGTACCTAAATCCACTACCAAGCTATTTTTATTTGGATATAAGACTTGAACGCCTGCAACCGCTGCCAACCTATCTAAGCCTATTGTTTTAGACTTATATTGGTTTTCAAAAGGAAATGGGGTTTTATTGCTTAATAATAACGGATTAGTGACAACCTTTAATTCTTGTAAAATTTCATCATAACTTGTGTTAACACTCGATATGATAACTGAATTTATTTCTTTTGAGCCTAAAAACTGATTGAGTTCCGCTAATGAATCAAAAGTTTTAGAATAATCTAATTGGTCTTCCTTAAAAAAACCTATTTTAGTTTTAGTATTGCCTACATCTATGGCTAAGTTCATATTTCCTTTAATTCAGATTTAAAATTAAATAAATTTATGCAAAAGCTCACCTATAATGTTATCGGTTTAATGTCAGGAACATCTCTTGATGGATTGGATATTGCCTTTTGCAAATTCAAAATGTTATCAAATCAAAATTGGAAATGGAAAATAATAGCATGCGAAACCAAAAAATATCCTGAACATATTAAAACCGCATTAAGCAAAGCTACAAATCTAAGCGGTTTAGATTTACATAAGTTAGATGTTGATTTAGGTATGTGGATGGGAGAAGCAGTGAAAGAATTTATTACTCAAAATTCATTGAAAGTAGATTTTATTGCTTCTCATGGACATACCATCTTCCATAATCCAAAAAATCAACTCACACTACAAATAGGAAACCCCAATTTCATCCATGCTATTACGGATTACCCTGTAATTTCAGATTTCAGATCCCTTGATATAGCTAAAGGCGGACAGGGAGCACCCCTAGTACCTATAGGTGATGCTTTATTATTTAATGAATATGAATTCTGTATCAATCTGGGAGGTATAGCCAATATATCTTATGAAAATGATGACGGAATTAGAATTGCATACGATATATGCGCTTGCAATATTCTTTTAAATAAATTGGCTAATTTAAAAAATCTTGAATATGATGATAAAGGCAATTTGGCGAAATCCGGAAGTATAATCGCATCACTTTTAGAAAAATGGAATGATTTCTCTTTTTTAAAATTGGATTATCCAAAAAGCTTAGGAATCGAACAAATTGAACCTGAAATCTTATCTAAAATAGATAAAAAGATTTTTAAAATTGAAGACATGATGGCTACAGCAATAGACCATATCGCAACTCAAATTAGTGTAACATTAAGTTCGGCAAAAAATGATGGCAAAGTTTTATTTACAGGTGGCGGAGCCTTAAATGATTTTCTAATTGAGAAAATTCAATCCAAATTAGGGGGGAAATACGAGTTAGTGGTAGGCAATGAAAAAACCTTAAACTACAAAGAAGCTTTAATTTTTGCATTTTTAGGAGTTTTAAATGTGCGAAACGAATGGAACACTTTGTCTTCAGTTACCGGTGCTCATTCTAATAGCATATCTGGTCAAAAGCTAGGCGATATTTGAAATATATTTTTGTAGTTTTGGCGCTTTGGAAACTTAGATGAAGTAATTCATCACATTTTTTTACGAACCGACTAAATTGAATAGAAATGAAAGAACTCTTAGAGAAATTTGAGAACAAACGACCCGAAATTATTTTTGAATGGAAAGATTCTGAGACAGAAGCAGAAGGTTGGGTAGTTATAAACTCGCTAAGAGGTGGTGCAGCTGGTGGAGGTACCCGCATGAGACCTGGACTTGACAAACACGAAGTTGAATCATTGGCTAAAACAATGGAAGTTAAATTCACAGTTTCAGGTCCTGAAATTGGCGGTGCTAAGTCAGGGATTAATTTTGACCCCAATGATCCACGAAAAAAAGGAGTGTTGGAAAGATGGTATAAAGCGGTTATTCCTTTATTAAAAAACTATTACGGAACGGGAGGAGATTTAAATGTAGACGAAATACATGAAGTTATTCCTATAACGGAACAATATGGGTTGTGGCATCCACAGGAAGGTGTTGTAAATGGACATTATAATGCAACTGAACCAGAAAAAATTAAAAAACTTGGGCAATTAAGACAGGGGGTAATTAAAGTAATTGAAGCTCCAAATTATAGCCCAGATGTAAAAAGAAAATATACTATTGCAGATATGATAACCGGCTACGGAGTAGCAAAATCTGTTGAACATTATTATCATATTTGGGGTGGTGATTTAAATAAAAAGAGAGCTATTGTTCAAGGATGGGGTAATGTAGGTGCTTCGGCAGCTTATTTTTTGGCTCAAGCAGGAGTTAAAATTGTAGGAATAATTGACAGAAATGGAGGTTTGATCAATACTGATGGTTTTAGTTTAGAAGAACTGACTGAATTATTCTTAAATAGAAAAGGAAATGAATTAATTTCTGATGATTTAATTCCGTTTGATGAAATTAATAAAAAGATATGGGCATTGGAAGCTGAAGTATTTATTCCAGCAGCTGCTTCCAGATTAATCACTAAACAACATCTGGAAGAAATGATTGCTTCAAAACTAGAGGTAATCTCGGCAGGTGCAAACGTTCCTTTTGCAGACAAAGAAATATTTTTTGGCCCTATTGCTGATTTCGCAGACAGTCGAGTGGCCGTTATCCCTGATTTTATAGCGAATTGCGGTATGGCAAGAGTTTTTGCTTATTTGATGACCACAGATGCAGAAATTACGGATGAAGCAATATTTGAGGATACTTCCAGAACAATTGAAAGAGCGCTCCGTAAAACATTTGAGGCAAGTAACTCTGATGTTAATATTTCAAAGACTTCTTTTGAAATCGCCCTAAGTCAATTAATTTAACATATAATTAATCATTTCCTCATAAGATTATTTATAGGAAACTTCCTAAATTGAGGACAATTGAAAAATCATTTGCATGAGAACATCATTATTTTCTATTTCAGCAATATTTTTGACCTTAATATTTACCACTATTTTTGTTCCAAAGTCTTTATCAGCGGAACCAACATCATCCACCGAATTGGTGGAAAATGGTAATCAGGATGAAGTTTCTGAAAACGTAGAAAATGAGGAGGAAGGACATCATTCGGCTCCAGCATGGACTGTTATTCCTTTTGTACTGTTGTTATTAATGATTGCTACAGGGCCACTGTTTTATGAACATTTCTGGCATAAAAACTATCCTAAAATAGCCGTAATTCTGGCAGTATTAGTGGTAAGTTACTATCTATTTGTAATTCATAATGTGCATAGTCCTGTTCATGCGGCATTTGAGTATTTCCAATTTATTTCTTTGTTGGCTTCCTTATATATTGCTTCTGGTGGTATTGTTATTAAGGTGAATAAAAAGTCAACGCCCATGGTGAATATCATCATGCTATTAATTGGTTCGGTTGTAGCGAATTTAATTGGTACTACGGGCGCTTCAATGCTGTTAATTCGTCCTTTTATTCGGTTAAATAAAAATAGAATAAAAGCTTATCATATTATATTCTTCATTTTTATGGTAAGTAATATTGGTGGTTCTTTAACCCCAATTGGAGACCCACCACTTTTCTTAGGATTCTTGAAAGGTGTTCCTTTTTTCTGGACTCTTGAACATAATTGGCCAGCGTGGATATTTGCCTTAATATTACTTTCTATTGCCTTTTACTTCCTTGATAAAAGAAATAAATCAGGTGTTGAAGAAGATGAGCAAGAGGTTTTTGATAATAAAATTACTATCACAGGAAAAAGGAATTTCATTTGGTTGGCAGTAATTATTATATCTGTTTTCATTGATCCAAATGTTTTCTCTTGGGTTCCTGGCATTACCTATGATGGCCAACAATTCTCCTACATTAGGGAAGTAATTATGCTTAGCGTTACTTATCTTTCTTATAAATTCGCTAAAGACAAGGTTCATGAATTGAATGAATTCAGCTTCGAACCTATTCGAGAAGTGGCTTTTATCTTTATAGGAATATTTGGTACAATGATGCCAGCTTTGGATCTGGTAGGTGATTTTGCTAAATCTGAAACAGGCGCTGCTTTAATTACACATAACACACTTTATTGGGGAACAGGTGTGCTTTCCGGCTTCTTGGATAACGCACCTACCTATTTGAATTTCTTAGCTGCAGCGATGGCTTCACAAGGAGGAAGTATTTCTGTATTGGCTGAGGTTACTCAATTTGCAAATGGTGGTGTGTTTTATGACTCAGTTGCTGATTTGACTGCAATCTCAATTGCTGCAGTATTCTTTGGTGCTATGACTTACATAGGAAATGGCCCAAATTTTATGGTGAAATCAATTGCTGAACAAGTGGATACACATATCCAAGATACTATCGCAGAGTCAGTTCCCTTTAATTTAAAAAAGTGGACAGAACGCCCACTTATCAACAAATTTTTTGAAAGAATTCTTTTACCATTCAGACATCTGCTATAAAAAAAGACTGCCCTAAAAGA
>QNXU01000347.1 GCA_003973485.1 Bacteroidota bacterium
CTCAAGTGCCTCATATACAATCGGGCTAAGTGAAGGAGTATTGTTATACTTCGAGCTTTAGCCCGGGAAGTAGATGAGGTGCTTGAGGCTAGAGCACTTGAAAATCAAAATATTGATTTTCAAGTGCAAACAATACGTACTTTTCCTTCAAAAAGGCTTGCACTTGCTGAAAAACTATTATACTATAATCACTGCCAATATAGATAGGAAATTCTTTTTTGTTATTTAATCTGTTTTTAAGCAAGCCCTAAATAGAAAATAGGTTTAGTCTTCTTTAGGTTTGTACATTACTATAATCTGGACAATAATGGCAAGAAAAATCAATATATAAATTTCAATTTGGGTAAAGAGTTCAATAGTATCAATTGCTCTTCTACTTATTTTTAATTGCCTACTCCCCTCCTCCAATTGGATTGAAGCCAACTTCCTGAGATTATTTTTCACATCAGGAAACTTAGTAAGAAGAGCACTGTTTTCACCAAAATTTGATTGAATGTAGTCTTTTTCTACTTGAAATAATTCATCAAGGTTTGACTTGAAACTGCTCCATAAACTTTTTTCTTCAGGAGTCAATTTAGTTTGATCATATCGAAACAATAGGTTTTCTAATTCTTGATTGACTTGATCATTTTGTGTGGAGTAAAAACTTGCATTAGCTTTAATGGCTGCTATTTCTTTTTTATGAATCAGATCCGAAGCTTTAAAAATTAAATCTTTAGCCACAAGGCGATCTTCGTAAATGGTCTCTACTGCATTTGTTACTTTTAGGAAATTATTTCTATCCACTAAATTGGTAGTGATTACCAAAGTGACAATCATTAGTATTCCTAATATCCATTTAACCTTATCATAAAGCTTCATTCTTAACACCTTTTAACCCAATAATATGTTTACAAAATTTGCAAAATAAAATGACTGACTAGAAAACTCAAGTCAGCCATTTCATAAATTGTTAATTAAATTGATTATCTATTCTTCTATCTCAACTTCTTCCGCCTCTTCTATTTTTTCTTTTTTATTTTTCGTTTCCATCATTTTTTCATGCACCTGATTATGCTGAGATTTTAGTCTTTCCTTTGCTTCTGCTACTTTTTCTTCAGCTTTTCTAATCTTTTCCTTCTTTTCTGCAATTTCCTCCTCGCTCATACTTCCTTCTTCCTCGGCTTTCTTCAATCTTTCCTTAGCAGCTGCAATTTTTTCTTCTGATCTCTTTATGGCTGCTTCTGCTTTTTCCATATTTTCATGAGTAGCCATCATTTTTTGCTTAGCTTCTTCAGAGCGAATATGACCAAATTCTTTTCCAGCCATATCACCTTTCATTTTACCATGCATTTTGCCCTTTTCTGACTTACCTTTTTCTTTTTGCAAAGGCTTACCATCCATGTGTTTATCCGATTCATGCATTTCCTCATGCTCTTCTTCCATTTCTTTCTCTCTTTCCAGCTCTTTTTCCACCTCTTTGCTTATCTCTTCTGAAGATTTACCTTTCGCCATTTCCTTTTTTTCTTTGCCCTTTTCAGATTTACCCTGTGCAAGGCTATCGAACTGGAATCCTGCCATAAACAATACAAGAAGTAGACAGATGGTCGTTTTTCTTAAAATAGTTTCCATGATTTCAAAATTTAAATATCCTCTAATAGTTTATCAACTTCCTTTTCTGTTTCCTCTGCATCAGATTTTGCCTCCTTAGAAGACTTTTCAACCTCAGTTGCAATTTGCTCTTCTTGCTTAGTATCAGATTCCTCAGTTTCCTTGGCTGAATTAGAGCCGCCACAGGAAGCCATAAAAAAAATTAAAGCTGAGCCCAGCATTAAAATAGAGTTTTTCATAGTTTTACATTAGATATGGTTATCACATGAATATAAGAATATTTTTATTCTATAAACACAACAAACAACATTAATATCTACCAAACAAAGAAACCTCCAAATTATCTTTACAATTATCCAATAGTTTAATTTGAGTAAGTTTTAACGTTGGATGTTGAAAATCAGGGCAAATTTCAACCAAAGGAATTAAGGTAAATCTTCTTTCAGGAATCCCCGGGTGCGGAATTTTTAAGTTATCCTCTTCAAGAAAATATTGATGGTAATACAAAATGTCAATATCGATTAATCGCTCTCCCCATTTTATTTTTCTAATTCTGCCAAGTTCGAGTTCAATTTCCAAAATCACTTTCAACAAAGCATTTGGTTCAAAGCTAGTATCTACTCTTAAAACCTGATTCAAAAAAGCTTGTTGATCGGTTTTACCCCAAGCAGCAGTTTCATAAACAGATGATTTCATTAGAATCTTAATCTCTTTTTCTTCCAGTGCGGTACTAGCTTGCTTCAAGTTATTTAGTCGGTTTCCCAAATTACTACCAAGTAGTAAGAATATCCCTTCCATAATTAAGTTTTGCCATCAATAGAATTAAACTTTTATATCAAATTAAATTATAGCTAATTTGTAAGTTGTTGCAATATTAAATGAATTAACATTGCATAAAAATTTAATTGATTATCAATCTTTAATTATTGTTATGAAAAATTTCTTTAAAATCTTTTTTGCTAGCTTACTCGCTTTAATCATTTTCTTTGTAGGCTTCTTTTTCATTTTTGCAGGAATAGCTTCACAAGACAGCGAAGTTAAAATTTCAGAAAACTCATTCCTGGAAATAAAGCTAAACCGCCCTATAGTAGAAATGACATCTGATGATCCTTTTGCTGAGTTTAGTCAAGCATTGACAAATGAAACTACCCCAATAAGCTTAAAAGACATATTAGAATCAATTGAGCATGCTAAAACCGATGACAAAATAAAAGGCATATACTTAGACGCTCCTTATGTTATGGCTGGATTTGCTCAAATTGAGGAAATAAGAAATGCCTTAATTGAATTCAAAAAGTCAGGAAAACCAGTTTTAGCTTATGCGGAAACTTTCACTGAAACAGGATATTACATTGCTTCAATAGCCGATGATATTGTGTTAAATCCTGCTGGAATGTTGGATATGAGCGGATTATCTTCTGAAGTGACCTTCTTTAAAGGAACATTAGAAAAGTTGAATGTTGAACCTCAAATATTTAGAGTAGGAACTTTCAAAAGTGCTGTTGAACCATTCATTAGAAAAGATATGAGTGACGCTAGCAAAGAGCAAATCAGCGTACTTCTAAATTCTGTTTACGGTGTTTTCATTGAAAATATTGCAAGTTCAAGAGGAATAGATTCAAAAGAATTAAGAGCTATTTCTGATCAACTTAAAGTTAGAACTACTGAAGATGCATTGAACTACAAACTAGTTACTCAATTAGGATACTACGATGAAGTATTAACTAAAATGAGAGAAATAGCAGGATTGGGAGAAGATGCCAAAATCCCTGTTGCATCGGTTAAAAAATATAGCAAATCATTTGTAGCAGAAAAATACAATTCCAACAGAATAGCCGTAATTGTTGCAGAAGGTAATATTGTTTCTGGTAAAGGTGGAGAAGGTAATATTGGCTCAGATGTTTTTGCTAAAGAAATTCGTAAGGCAAGATTAGATGATAATATCAAGGCCATAGTTTTGAGAATTAACAGCCCAGGCGGAAGTGCTTTGGCTTCTGATGTAATGTGGAGAGAAGTAAAATTAGCGAAAAAAGTTAAGCCTGTTATTGCTTCTATGTCAAGTGTTGCAGCTTCTGGCGGTTATTATATGGCTATGGCTTGTGATACCATAGTGGCTCAACCAAACACTGTTACAGGTTCAATCGGTATATTCGCCATCATTCCAGACTTATCTAAATTTATGGATACTAAGTTAGGAATCACTTTCGATAGAGTAAGCACAGGAGAATATTCTGATTTATATACTGTAACCAGAACTTTGAATGATGCAGAAAAGCAAATCATCCAAACATCAGTAGAAAGAGGATATGAAGATTTTACAACCAAAGCAGCGGAAGGTAGAAACATGCCAATTGATGAACTCTTAAATGTGGCCTCAGGAAGGGTTTGGTCTGGTATTGAGGCTAAAGATAAGGGCTTAGTGGATGTATTAGGCGGTTTTAATGATGCTGTCAATATTGCTGCAAATTCAGCTGGACTAAAAGAAGGAGAATACATGAAAGTATATTACCCTGAAAAGAAACCTTTTTTCCAACAATTATTAAATGAAATGGGAGCTTCTGCTAAAATGCTTCATAATAAATATACTTATGGTGAAATGGTCAATTATGTAGATGAACTAGAATATGTAATGGAAAACAAAGGATTGCAAACAAGAATGCCATTTGATTTGGAAATCAAATAATTTGCCCCTTTTTTTACATTATAGTTATAATTCAGCATTGCTGACCAAAAGAAAAAAACTAAGATGACAGAAATTAGGAACGACTGGACAAAGGAAGAAATAGAAAAAATATATAATCAACCTATATTAGAACTTATCTATCAGGCGGCTACCGTTCACAGAGAGTTCAATGACCCTTCTGAGGTACAGGTTTGTACATTATTAAGTGTTAAGACAGGCGGATGTCCTGAAGATTGTGCTTATTGTCCTCAAGCGGCAAGATACCATACGGATGTAAAGGTTCACAAATTATTGCCTACTGAGCAAGTATTGGAAAGTGCCAGAATTGCGAAAGAAAACGGCAGTACAAGATTCTGCATGGGTGCAGCATGGAGAGAAGTAAGAGACAACCGTGATTTCGATAGAGTGCTAGACATGGTGAAAGGCATTAATGAGTTAGATATGGAAGTATGCTGTACTTTAGGTATGCTAACGGAATCTCAAGCTCAAAAATTAAAAGAAGCTGGTCTTTATGCTTATAATCACAATCTAGACACTTCTGAAGAGCATTATGATGACATCATCAGTACCCGAACTTATGATGATAGATTAGACACCATTGGAAATGTAAGAAAAGCCAAAATTTCTGTTTGCTCAGGTGGAATTATCGGATTAGGCGAACAACATAAAGATAGAGTAGGCATGTTGCACACTTTAGCTACTATGGAAGAACATCCTGAATCTGTACCAGTGAATGCATTGGTTCCAGTTGAAGGAACTCCTTTAGAAAAGCAGCCGAAAGTTTCGGTATGGGAAATGGTAAGAATGATAGCAACAGCTAGAATCACCATGCCAAAAGCTATGGTTAGATTATCTGCAGGAAGAGTAAGAATGAGTCAAGAAGAACAAGCTTTATGCTTTATGGCAGGTGCAAACTCGATATTTGCTGGAGATAAATTATTGACGACTCCGAACCCAGAAGTAAACGAGGATGCAGAGCTATTCCAGACTTTGAATTTGAAGCCAAGAAAAGCTTTCAAAAATGGAGAGCCTGCTGTTGAATTTCAGCAAATACCGGGGGTTAATTAGGAATTAAGAATTAGAGAATTAATAATAGAAGGGTGGCTTTTAGCTGCCCTTTTTTGTTTTGAGCACGAGCTTGGAAGCTCATGCTAGCTTTTCATTTACTTTTGATATTTTAATCTCTGATTAAAATCAATAGATTCCTGCCTGCGCAGGAATGACGGCCTTTTCTGGCTATTGTGCTTAAGCTCGCTTTGTAAATCTTTACCATCCATTCTACATTGAGTAACTAACTGAACATATCGGAGCCGTGCGTCATACCTGCGAAGGCAGGTATCTGGTCTAATTGAAACATCGTTTCAATTAATTCATGTCAGCGACCTCGTCATATAAATCCATAAAATTAGGATTCATTTCCTTGATTAGCCTTATTTTCCACTCTCTTTTCCATTTCTTTATTTGCTTCTCCCTGAGAATAGCTTCCTCAATAGATTCAAAAAACTCATAATAAACAAGATCTACACATTTATATTTACTTGTGAATTTTGAGCCTTCACCAGTTTTATGTTGATGTGATCTAACAGATAAATTAGCAGTAACGCCTGTATATAAGGTTGAGCGAGAGAAATTACTTTCAATATAGAGATAACCTCCTTTTGCTTTCATAAGATTCGATGAATAGCTGAATAATTACTAAAGTATAAAACAGCTAAATGAATCACAATTCTTAGCTCGATATTTTAATCGGAGATTAAAATCAATAGATTCCTTTCTTCAAAGGAATGACGGTTATTTCTAGCTATTGAGAAAATCATAAATCTTTCATCCTTCCTTCTCAATTAGAAATTAAGCAACTAAACCTACTACATGCGTCATCCTGCGGAACTTGTCCCGTACTGAAAGTCGGGAGGCAGGAATCTATCCTTATTGAAACTCGTTTTCAATTAATCAAAGTATCTTAATAATTGCCTAAATCAATTTTTATTAGCAATTTCAATCCTTTATTTTTTAAATCAAATACAATCATGAAAACCACATCATTACTACTTTTTCTATTTTTAATTTTTGCTTGCAACTCACCAAAAGAACATAAAACAACCACTAAAAAGGAAGCTCCTTTTATGTGGGAAAATGCAACAGTTTACTTCCTTTTAGCGGATCGCTTTAATAATGGCAATCCTGATAATGACTATAATTTCGGAAGAAAACAAGATGGCGCTACCTTAAGAAGCTTTATGGGAGGCGATATAAAAGGCATCACTCAAAAAATAAAAGACGGCTATTTTAATGATTTAGGTGTTAATGCTATTTGGGTAAATCCATTAGTAGAACAAATCCACGGTTCAGTAGACGAAGGAACCGGCAAAACTTATGGTTTCCATGGCTATTGGACCAAAGACTGGACTACATTAGATCCAAACTTTGGAACGATGGAAGATTTAGCAGAATTAGTGAAAACTGCCCATGACAATGGAATCAGAATATTATTGGATGTAGTCATGAACCACACTGGGCCAGTGACAGAGCAAGATCCGCTTTGGGACGGCTGGGTAAGAACCGACCCGAATTGCACCTATCAAGATTGGGAAAGCACGGTTAAATGTACTTTGGTGGACAATCTACCCGATATTTTAACTGAATCAGAAGAGGAAGTTGCCTTACCTAAGCATTTATTAGACAAATGGGAAAAAGAAGGCAGACTTGAAAAAGAATTAGCTGAATTAGACGAATTTTTTGAACGCACCGGTTACCCAAGAGCACCAAAATACTACCTGATTAAATGGATAACAGATTATATCAGAGAATTTGGCGTGGATGGCTTTAGAGTTGATACTGTAAAACATACTGAAGCCGGAATTTGGGGCGAATTATATGCAGAGGCATTAAAAGCTTTAAGAGATTGGAAAAATGAGAATCCAGAAGAAAAGCTAGATGATTTAGATTTCTATATGGTAGGAGAAATTTACAATTACTCTATTTATGATGGTTTGGAATTCACCTATGATGGCGATACTGCCATTAATTTCTTCGATGAAGGCTTCCACAGTATGATCAATTTTTCCTTAAAATGGGAGCTCAAAGACAAACATCCTGATGAGATTTTTGCCACTTATGATAGCTTATTAAACCAAGGAGAATTGAAAAATAAATCCGTATTGAATTATCTTTCTTCTCATGATGATGGCAATCCTTTTGATGCAGACAGAACCAATGTTTTTAATACGGCTACTTATCTACTGCTAACACCAGGAGCCGCACAAATTTATTATGGCGATGAAACGGCTCGTTTGCTTAATGCGGATGCAGAAGGAGATGCTAAATTACGTTCTTTAATGAATTGGGAGGAATTGGAGGCGGATGCAAAGAGACATGGCTACAGCATAAAAGAAATCCATAACCACTGGCAAAAATTAGGGCAATTCAGGAAAAACCATCCGTCAGTCGGAGCAGGCAAACATCAAAAATTATCAGATGCACCTTACACCTTTAGCAGAACATTAAAGCAAAATGAGTATGAAGATAAGGTGATGGTAATAATGAATGAAAATATCAAAGAAGTTGTCGTTGAAAATATTTTTGATGAAAATCAAGAAGTAAGGAACTTCTACTCGGGTGAAACTTCAACCGTTAAAAACGGGAAGTTAACTTTTGAAAAAAACAGTAAATTATTGCTTTTAGAAGGGGTATGAAAACAAAAACCCGCAAGGTTTCCAAAACCTTGCGGGTTTTAAATATTACTAAGCATAAAGTTATTACTCCTGATGCATCCATTCTTTTTTGGCCATTAGCTCCCCATCCGTTTCTTCATTGTCAGGGTCATCCACACAGCAATCTACTGGGCAAACCGCTGCACACTGTGGCTCTTCGTGGAAACCTGTACATTCTGTACATTTTCCGGTTACGATATAATAGAATTCATCAGAAATTGGTTCCTGCATTTCTTCTGCATCCACTTCTGTTCCATCTATTAATTTGGCTTTACCAGAAAGGGAAGTCCCTCCTGCCCAATTCCATTCTACTCCACCTTCATATATTGCTGTATTAGGGCACTCTGGTTCGCAAGCACCGCAGTTAATACACTCGTCTGTGATCATTATTGCCATAACTGAAAAAATTTAAGCTTTTAGCTAATTTAGTTAGTATAACAACAAAATTACAAAGAATAAGTTTGAGCAAACAATATTCTAATCAAAATTATTAAAGTTTATAATGAATTTAAACAAGGAAGTAGCACTATCACTTAAGCATTCCGATAAGATTAGGAATAAAATTCGCCAAATTATGTGACACTATCGGCAAAAGAATACTCTTTGTTTTTAAGGTCATCCAACTCCATATTACCCCTAAAACAAAAGTCTTGATAAAATAAATGCCATTAAAACTTAATGACCAGTCAGTGTTTAATTTTAGGGCATGAATCAAGCCAAATAAAATCCCAATTATCCAAATGGTGGGAGAATGAATATAAAATTTGAATATTTTAAATTTATCTACTAACAAAGTGGAAAGCAAACCCAACATGATCGCTCGATAGGCTAATTCTTCCTCAATTCCAGGCAAAGTGGCCTGAAACAGCAAGGTTTCTCCATTGAAATTTTTATTGTAGAAAAATAATCCCTCAGCTATTGCATAAAGCAAAATAATGAAAAAAATGAGCCTTACCTTTTTCCTACTGTTTAGTGATTGTTGGATTTTAAGATATTGATGATGCTGAAAAAGATGCTTAGTAGAAAAATAAAAAATTAGGGACGCGGTGGTGGCATAAATCTTTCCTGACCAATTCCAGCTACCTTCTATAATATCCAATTCAGGAACATTTATCGGTAATCGTAAGAAAAATTGCATCATGATGAAGAAAAAGGAAAACAATAACAAAAGCAAAAGCTTTTCAGAAACAGCTTTATTTACCATTAGTAATATGAATGGAAAAACACATACTAGATAAATAATGGATTCAATAAAATCTACAAACATGAGTATCCGATAATAAAATTTAACATATAAAAACTAAATATACTTTAGTAAATCGGATTAAAACAAAAAAACCTAATTCATATCCAACTCATTTCAATTCTATTGAGTATAATGTAGCAGGCATTAAAAAACCATGATAAAAAACCACCTCCAAAAGATTCGAAATTTCTTTAGCAGTTCGGACTTTCTCAAATCCGCACTGGTCACTTTTGGAATAGTGACACCTATTATATTAGGATTGAAAATTGATCAGCTGCCCTATTTCTTGAGTATTTCAATTGGTGTATTCTTAACTTCTAGTAGTGATGTCCCAGGTAGTCGCAAGCATAAAAGCATTGGAATTTTAATTGCTACTGCTATTGCGGTCTTATCTACCATCATCATTACTTATGCAGCCTCAAACCTTTATTTACTGCTTCCTGTAATGGCTGTGCTCATATTTGGAATATCCTACATCTCAGTTTATGGTTTCAGGGCTTCTTTAATTTCATTTGCTGGATTATTAGCCATTGTACTAAGTTTTGCTCATCAGCAAATCGGTTCTGAAATTTTTATCAATGCACTCTTTATTGGATTAGGAGGCCTTTGGTATCTATTGCTTTCAAGTCTTTTTCACCCCTTTCTACAAAAACGCCAAATCAATAATAATCTAACTGAATGTTTTCAATTAACGGCTCAATACATTCATATTAGAGGAAAATTAGCCATTGCTAAACAGGAGGAACAAGCATTGAAAAAGGAGCTTTATGATCTGCAAGTAAATATTAATACTATCCATGAATCCTTAAGGGAGTTACTGCTTCATGAAAGGCAGAGCTCCGGATTTTCCAATTACAAAAGAAAACAACTACTCATTTTCATTGAGCTGATTGACATATTGGAGCTTTCAATAGCAAATCCAGCCAACTATGAAAAAATCAATACATTATTCAAAAATCACTTGCACTATGTCCATCCATTTATTGAGTTGGTATTTAAAATTTCTAATAGATTGGAAGAAATGGCCATTGCCATCCAAAAAGGTCATAAACTTGAGCCAAGAGAAGATTTCGAACCATTGATTCAAAAGTGCAAAGATAGTATTCAAGCCTATGTACAGGAAATTAAACTACCGAAAGCTCGAGAAGGAGCACTCTTACTACATAATTTGCTTGATTATGAAGAAAATCAACTCCAAAAAATTCAATCCGTTGAAAGAATTTTCTTTAATCTAGAGAACCAACATAATGTTGGATTAAAAAATAAAGAAGGCAAGCA
>QNXU01000229.1 GCA_003973485.1 Bacteroidota bacterium
ACCGTTGTGGCTGCCCTTTCATCGATTTGTAGCTCTATCTGGTCCAACGAGCCGTTGGCCATGGCCAAAAGTACCTCGACCAAGTCGCTCTTTAGCCTTGGGATCACCACTTCGGTCTCGGGATCGCCCATCCGGACGTTGTATTCGATTACTTTGGGTTCGTCGCCCACCTTGATCAATCCGATGAAGATAAACCCGACATAGGGCAAATTGTCCTTTTTAAGGCCCTCTACCGTCGGCTTTACAATTCTGTCCTCCACCATGTCCATAAAAGCGGAATCGGCAAAGGGAACCGGGGAAATGGCCCCCATGCCCCCTGTGTTGAGTCCGGTGTCGCCCTCACCGATACGTTTGTAGTCCTTCGCGGTGGGCAAGATCTTATAGTTGGAACCGTCCGTCAACACAAAACAGCTCAATTCGATACCGTCCAGGAACTCCTCAATCACCACTGTGGCGCTGGCAGAACCGAATTTGGAATCCAACAGCATCGACTTCAATTCGGTCTTTGCTTCGTCCAAATCTTGAAGAATCAGCACGCCCTTGCCCGCAGCCAATCCATCTGCTTTTAAAACATACGGTGAATTTAAGATTTCCAAAAAGGCATACCCTTTCTCCAAAGATTCGCTTGTAAAACTTTCATAGGCAGCCGTGGGAATGTTGTGCCGCATCATAAATTCCTTGGCAAACTCCTTGCTGCCCTCGAGGGCCGCGGCTGCTTTCTGTGGTCCGATGACAGGAATATTTTTTAGTTCGGCATCATTCAGGAAAAAATCGTGCACCCCGTTAACCAAGGGATCTTCCGGTCCCACTACCACCAAATCAATTTGCTCTTTGAGCACAAGCTGTTTTATAGCGGAAAAATCGTTCACCCCCACCTCAACATTGGTGGCGATTTCGGCTGTGCCTGCGTTACCAGGGGCTACAAAAAGTTTTGCTGTTTTGGGGCTTTGTGAGATTTTAAGGGCCAAGGCGTGTTCTCTTCCGCCAGATCCCAAGACCAGAATGTTCATGAATCGATGTTTTGGCAAAAATAACCCAATTCAAATTGAATTGAGGCCCAAAGTGATTTTTCAGGAAGAATTTCAAAATATTTGGGAAAGCATTTGACATGAATTGCACGAATTGGCACCCCCTGATTGGTCGTCTAGGGCAAAAAATCCCTGTGTGCTTCCCACAGTTGGTCGTGCGGAAGGGATTTGAAGTAATCATATACTTTTTTGAGCCCTTCGGAGCGGTGTACCTTGGGTTCCCATCCCAAAATTTCCTTGGCCCGTGTGATGTCGGGCTGTCGTTGCAAGGGGTCATCTTGGGGCAAGGGTTTGAATACTATTTTTTGGTCCGTTCCCGTAAGCTTGATGATTTCCTCAGCAAATTCGAGAATAGTGGTCTCATCCGGGTTGCCTATGTTGATGGGTTCCACATAATCGCTCATCAACAAGCGATAAATCCCCTCGACTTGATCGTCGATATAGGTAAAAGAACGCGTTTGCGAACCATCGCCAAAAACCGTCAAATCTTCACCGCGTAGCGCCTGACCCATGAAGGCGGGCACCACACGCCCGTCGTTCAATCGCATTCTAGAGCCGTAGGTGTTGAAAATCCGAACAATGCGGGTATCCAATCCATGGTGCCGGTGATAGGCCATGGTGATGGATTCCATAAAGCGTTTGGCCTCATCATAGACCCCTCGCGGGCCAATAGGGCTAACATTGCCGTAATAATCCTCGTTTTGGGGATGTACCAAGGGGTCTCCATACACTTCAGAAGTGGAGGCCACCAAAATCAGTGCTTTATGGTCCCTTGCCAGCCCCAAAAGGTTCAACGTACCCAGTGACCCCACTTTTAGGGTTTCAATGGGGATTTTTAAGTAATCGATGGGGCTTGCGGGGGAAGCAAAGTGAAGGATATAGTCCATTTTACCGGGCACGTGCACGAACTTGGACACGTCATGATGGTAAAAATCGAACCGATCCAAGTGGAACAGGTGCTCTATGTTCCTGAGGTCGCCCGTGATAAGGTTGTCCATCCCGATGACATAATGGCCTTCGGCAATGAAACGGTCACAAAGGTGCGATCCCAAAAATCCTGCTGCTCCGGTGATGAGTGTTTTTTTCATAATGACTTAGTACGCTTTTGCTTCTCCTCTGATTGCGTTGAGCACGGTTTGGACAATAATCTTCAAATCAAGGAACATGGACCAGTTTTCAATATAAAAAATATCAAACTTGATACGGTTCTGGATGTCATTCTCGGTCTCGATCTCGCCTCTGTACCCTCTTACTTGTGCCAATCCTGTGATTCCTGGTTTCACAAAATGACGCACCATGTACTTGTCAACACTCGTTGCATATTCGTTGGTGTGCTTTACCATATGAGGCCTTGGCCCCACTACGGACATGGTGCCGAACAACACATTGTAAAACTGGGGGAGTTCGTCAATACTGGTTTTTCTGATAAATTTCCCAATTTTGGTGATCCTCATGTCGTTCTTTGTGGCCTGCATATCATCGGCATTTTTGTTGGGAGCCATTGAGCGGAACTTGTAACAATAAAACTCTCTATTGTCTATCCCGTTCCTCGTCTGTCTAAAAAAAACCGGGCCTTTGGATTCCAAGGTAATCAAAAGTGCCAACAGAGGGGTCAACCAAGAGAGCAGCCCTAATATCACAATCAGTGAAAAGACGATATCAAAGCTTCTTTTCAGAAAAGCGTTTATGGAATCGTCCAAAGGTATGTCCCGTAAAGAAAGAACGGGGATGTAATCGTAATACTCAAACTTGAGCTTTTTGGAAAAGATGTTTTTGTTGTCCGGTATAAACTTGAGGGTCTTTAGGTTGTTGTCTGCAAAATTGACAAATTGGGCAATTTCCTCGTTCTTCAGCTCAGAGACCGAGCAATAGATTTCATCAATATTATTTTCAAGAATGTAATCGAAGCAATACTGTATTTGAAACCCCACTGATTTAGGTGAAAACTGTTTTACAAAATTATAGCCGTATTCCCTTCTTTCAGTGAAAACCTTCCGTAATTGGTCAGTTTTTTTATTCTTTCCAACAATAACAACATTCCTCAAATTGCCTTTTACCCTCTCACGATATTCCATTAGCAAGTAATAGCTCAGCAGTTTTATAGTTGAAATTATGGCAAGGACAAAAATGAAGTATTCCCCCAGCGCCAATCTACTTATGACGGGCTGCTTGAAAAAACCTATGAATGCATAAAGGGTCAAGAAAAAAAAGACAAATTGTACAAAAATCAACCTGACTATGAAAGTAACTTTTGAAAATCTGTATATGGTATAAAACTCATTCTTCGTTGCAATAACAATCCATGCTAGGGAAATGTATACATGAATAAGCAGGGGGGTCTGAAAATTAATGGGTAGAATGTAAAGGAACATATTCAAAACCACCAAATCAATTATATATGATATGGGGTTTATAAGGTTTGAAAATCTATGTTGTTTAAAGAACATCCTAATAATTCCTTTTTATTTAATGAATTTTAGGCGTGTCTTTAGAAAATTTAACAGTAAGGATCCAATCTCTCAATCCTTTTTCCAAACCGAATTCGAAATGATGATTGTTTTTAAATTTTTCACCATTGATATTGTTTGAGACCATAAGTTTTTTTATTCTGTCAGGGTGAAAACTTTCGCCTTTGATTATGGGAAAAACCATTTTAGAGATTAGCAATAAAAGCCATGCAGGCAATACCACTCTTGGGGCTTTTAAAAAGCTATTTCGGGCAATGGTGACGCAAATCTCTTCGATTGTTGGAGCTGGTTCATACGTCATATTGAATAATTGTACTCCTTCATTCTTGTCAACGACCATTCCATTAATGGAATTAACCAAATCCTTTACATAAATACAGGCCTTTATTGTGTCTTTTCTTCCTGGGTAAAAAAATCTATTTCTAGCAATCGCATTTATTAACCTTGTGAAGTTCCCGTTTTCATATTGTCCAAAAACAACTCCAGGTCTTACTATAATAAGTCTTCTATTGTTAGGGGCTTCCATTTGCCATAGCCTATGTATATATTCCGCGGTGAGCTTTGAAATACCGTAAGGAATATCAGGCATTGGTATGGTCTGTTCAGTTTTTTGACTTTCATATACGCCGTATACAGCTATAGAGCTGGTAAATACAATTGTTTTTATGTTATGCTTTCTAGCATAATCACATACGTTTTGTGCCCCTTTAATATTAGTTTCAAAATAATGTTCAGAAGCGTGGCCCGGTGTTCTATGAACAGCGGCCATATTATAAATAATATCCTCCTTTTTAGGGGAATACACAGTTTCTATTTTATTGCGTACATCTATCATTTCATATGTAGATTGGGAATATGGGCCTTTTAATAAATCAAAAATATAGACATGTTCATTAGGATTTTTGAGAAGACTTTGTTCCAAATGATGTCCAATAAAGCCACTGCCGCCAAATATCAAATGATTCATATTATTTAAACTTAAAAATTACCTTTGGCAAAAATAACTAAATGAAACAACTAAAGGTCGTTCAAATCACTGAGACTTTTGCCACTGGTGTATATACCTACCTAAAAGATTTAAGTGACGTCCTCGATGAAATAGAGGGAATTGACAATACCATAATTTATAGTGGAAAGAGAAAAGGAACCCCACAAAACACAATTACCAAATCCACTCGGTTAATTCAACTGTACATGTCCAATGAAATTAGTATTATAAAGGACATTAAAAGCTCTTTTAACCTGTATCGACTCCTATTAGGCATAAACCCTGACATTATACATGTACATTCCTCAAAAGCCGGGTTCATTGGAAGATTAGTCTCAATTTTTTTAGGCAAAAATCTTAAGATATTATATACTCCTCATGGGTTTTCTTTTTTAAGAAAGGACATTCCCAAAACCAAGCAAAAATTATTTTTTTTCATAGAACGTTTTATTTCCCTGATTTCAAAATCAACAATAATTGCATGCGGCGATACAGAATTGGAATATGCAAAAAAATTAAGCAAACGCGTTTATTTGATTAGGAATGGAATAAATTTCAATGGACTTCCTACTTATATGGATCACGCTCCGAACGACAGACTGACAATAGGCATACTAAGTAGGATAACTTATGCAAGAAACCCAGAATTTTTCAATCAAATTGCTTTGGAGTTTCCCGAATTTGATTTTTTGTGGATTGGTGATGGGGAATTGAGAAACGAAATAACTGCGCCTAATATCAAAGTTACTGGATGGTTCACGGAAAAACAGGATGGTTATGACAACCTAAAACGGCTCGATATTTATCTCCAAACCTCACTTTGGGAGGGTTTACCTATATCTGTTTTAGAAGCCATGGCATTAAGAAAACCCGTAATTGCCTCAAACGTAATTGGCAATAAGGATGCAGTAAAACATGGAGTGACGGGATTTCTTTATAATGATTTTAGCGAAGCCTGTTCCTATTTAAAAATGCTTGCCAATGATAAAGATTTAAGATTATCCTTAGGTAAGGAAGGATATGAATTGTCCAAATTAAAATTTGATGTCAATGAAAACTTTAGAAAATTGGCCGATTATTATTTTGAATCATTGGAGCCAGGCAAATAAAAGTGGCCTTGGGGCAAATATTGAAAACTTGATCTAAATGAAAAGAAGCTGAAATTGATTGTTCAGTGCCTTAGATTTTTTGTTTTTCTTCCAAAAGCAGAATTGGTAAGATTCCTGTAAAAATAATAACCCCATGAAATCTATTTAAATAACTCTCTGCAAAACAAAGAACGGCAAAACCTATAACATAATAAAAAAAGATAGATTTTCTACGGTAAGTAATCCTAAGGATTAAGAAGAGCAACAAAATAAATACAATTGGTCCAATAATTCCTGTTTTTAAATATTCCTGCATATATTGGTCATGAGGGTTTAGCTTTAATTTTATCCCCGACAAAAACTTATTTTCTAAATACAGTTCATTCAAATAGTGTTGTGTGTCGCCAACGCCTACTCCAAAGGGCATAGTGCTTTTTATGTCTTTTAATATTAGATAATGCGTGTAGATACGATGTTCAATTGTATTGCGGGTATAGGCATACTTATTCATCGTTGCCAATTCTGAAAAATTAAAAGATGTCCTATCGATTGAAATCAACTTCGTTTTCAGCTTATCGTTAACAGCAACTGTTACTACAATGATTGAAATGAGAAACATAACCAGGGCATAACCATATTTGGGAGGAAACAATTTGGTTTTGGTCTTGATAAGAGGAGTTATAACAACCATAGTCATTATCAGTCCACTAAAGTTGTTGGCAAACACAATAAAAAATAATGAAATGACTATTACAAACAAATTTGTAATAATTGAGTCTTTTTCCAAGTCCTTAATAGCAAGGAAAAGTGGTAAAATAGCGAGGAAAATTATATAGAATTGGCTTATTCCCATTTTATCCACAAGCCATATTTGTGTATACCTTTGAAAGCCATCATAATCAGCAGAACAACAATAACTCAAAAAACTAAGTGTCAAAACCAGGGTGATACCAATTTTTAGGTATCTATACAATTCTCTAATGTTATGACTTTTACCTTCGCTTAGAATAATTGCCGGCAAGAACAAAAATGGAATCCACAGTATAATCTTCACCCAAGATTCAGTCTTGTCATTGGAGTATAAGATGCTCACAAACTGAACTAAATACATCAAAGCATAAAACAATATTACATGACTTTTTGCTATTGCTTTAAGCTTATTTTGCAAGTTTGTCTTGGAATCCAGCAGAAAAATGAATATTAGAAAATATAACATAATTGTGCTAAATGTAAACCCAAGAGGTAAACCAGCTATTAGAAGAGAAAGTAAAATAGTGTATACTTTTTTTCTTTTTTCAACCAGCCCTTCAAAATTCATTTAGCACCAATGTATTACTATTAAAGTCCACTTTATAATTATTACTATCTTCTATTGATAAGTTAGATATAATATTTGGAACATGCCCAAGGCTCTCATCAAAAAGAATACTGTAAAATCCCTTGTTTTCCTTATTGACCAAAATTAGGGAGTCAATTTTCACATTTTCCGTATAATTTAACCATAATCCCTTAAACTCATTCGCTTCACCGGCATCAGCTTTTTCAATTGGCTTTATGTTCAACTTTGATTCTGAAAGCCCATAATTTTCTATCTTCATCTTACCAAACACATGGTCTCTTCCACTGATATAAACCCCTGTACGGCCACAGTTTTCAACAATCAGGTCTTCTATCCTAACATTTGTTGGGGTCCCTTGAAATCCATGTATTAGAAGTGCTGCTTGAGCATATGAAAATGGAATGCCATCCCCAATTTGGTCAATAATAGCGAGTGAGTGAATAGATACATTATTGCTTCCAGAATAAACATTAACCCCTCTATTGGCCATCTTTGTCAAAGCAAGTTCCTTATCAGTAAGGACCTTAACGGTATCTAACCCAATATTGGATGCATTTCTCAAAAAAAGAATATCAAGAATATTCAACTTTCCATGAAGGGATATATGATTTGCATCTTGAATTGTTACTTTACCCGAGATTGTCACATTCTTAAAATCAAGAGCAATATTACTTCTCCCCTCAATATTAAAATCTATTGGGTAAACGCCTTCAGGAAAGGTTATTGGGTATACTTGTTCTGCTATATCAAAAATACTGTCCAACTGGACTGGGGAGAGATATCCGATGTCAAAACCATAACGTCTGATATCCCCGTAACGAAAAGAGTCGTTCTTTACCCATTTATTGTCATTTATGCCAACTGCCTTTTTTTTTAAAGTTTCATTTGATTGAGTGGTGTTGGGAGAACAGCAGGTAACCAATATTAGGCCCAAATAAAAAGCTCCAACTAATATATTATCACGTATTTTTATCCACATGGAAAGTAAAATTATAGGCCGATAGTATTTTATAAAAGAGTCCCAAAATGATAAATCCAATTATCAAATAAATCCCATTGCCCCCAGATATAAGATTGAATACGGGGAAAATAAAATTCAAAATACATAAAAACAAAAGTAGCGGTATGACAATGAAGTTTGACTTTACAACTGCCGTTTTGTATAACCTTGCTTGCCAATACCCGAAGAAAAACATGAATATTGATAACAAGTATTTAAAGTCCATATATATGTCCCCAAAAAAAGTTGTGTATTTTCCCAAACGCGGAACATAATCCAATGACCTTCCATCATAAGTTCCAAAAATCAGTTGGAAAAATTTACTGATAACAAAAAACGTGTGTGACCCCATTTGTGCGTCTGAACTGAAATTATCTATCAAATAGGAAAATTCAATCACGCTGTGGAGGTAGTATACCAAAAATGAAATCAATCCCACAAAAAAGGACTGTAGATAGTATGAATCCAAGGACATTACAAAAGTTATAAACTCCTTGTCCACTTTTGTATAATCCATATAGCTGCCTTTCATAAGGATAAACTCAATGGCCCTGCTTCTAGTCCCCATGAACTCAATTGTACGCGAGATATATAATTCTGTAAGAAAAACAAAAAAAACTATCCCTAAAATCGAAATTCCCAAAATATACTTTAACCGCAATCGTACTTTCTTAAAGTGAACTAAAATGAGTACAAACAGTACAGTATAAAAAACCGGAATCGATCTAGATCCCACAAAAAAATTCTCAATAATAAAATAGCCTAAAATGCCATAATTCAACCAAAGTAATACCTTGTTCTTCAATCCAAATTGGAAATATAAAAACAACGAGATAAAGACTGCGGCTTTAAATATGTTTCCAACTATACCAATAATAGTTGGGGAATTATCTTGCAAAATTTCTCGGTTGGCAAATGCCCCATTTGAAAGGCTCACCCCCCTTAGTAGGAATTTATCACAAGCAATTAGAATAGCAGAACCTATCGCAATAAAAAGAAATAGATTAAAAAGCCACTTTCGTTCAATTGGAACTTCATAAGGTTTTCTTACTAGTTTTATGGCGTTCCCAAACCAGTAGCCCGCAAAAAAAAGCACATAAGAAAAAAGCAACAAGGATATTGCAGCAAACGATAACGGATAAGCGTATTTTACTGGTGCCAACAAGTAAATGAAGAGCCAAAAGACTAGCCCATAAATCGCTGATTTATATGGGGAAGGCACATCATACTTCATACTTTACTGATATATAAGATAGCATATGGAAAATACAGAGGCCGTAACAACTACAGCCAAAGATCTCTTGAAAAAAAATCCCTTTATTCTTAAAAGCAAGAGTTGTGAAAGCACTACCAAGATACCTATAATTAACTGTATTGAAGCAAATGTTAGAGCATTCATTTTATTAAAGAGTGCAATCCCCAACACTACGAATACAAGTAAAACAACTAGCATATAGACATTTGATCTGTTCATGAAACCCTCGCGGACAATGATGTTTGAGAACAAATTATAGCTTGTCCAAAAAAACGCAAAAAAAGTAAGGAAATAAAAGATGCTTTCATTGTTTGGATATGTTCTTGAAAAAAAATCAGAAAACAACATTAAAATTGGAGGTAAAAAATAAAAGCTCACTACAGAATATAATAGTATAAAAAACAAGAAAAAGGCAAAGTAACTGTCCAAGACCTTTATACTTTTAGTGAAAAAATCCTTGAAATAGAGCGTATAAAAAACTTGAAAAAGTACCAATGATATACCCGAAATTCTAAGATAGAACCCAAAAATTGCTAGTTGTTCATAGTCTTCAGAAAAGAACTCCAAGAAAAATCTTCCTGAATTTAATAACAAAATGGTCAAAAAAGAGCCTATTAAAATATGCCAACTGTACCCTATAATCTTGTAGAATGATTTCAAAGCATCCTTTATCCTTATATTTCTATTTGAAATAAAACCATAGACAAAATCACTGAAACACTCAACCAATATCACATTCAAATTTTCCCAAACCCAAACACAGGAAAATTCAGTATTAAAGGAGATAAGCTAAGCGAGATAGCTATCTATACTATTGAAGGACATCTAGTCAAAAGTATCGAAGCTCATCATCAAAACCTTGAAATGGATTTGAGTGGAGAAGCTAAAGGAGTCTATTTCATTCAATTTTCTTTTGAGGATGAAGTGATTAGCCAGAAATTGATATTGCAATAGTACTACACGCCCGTACAACAAACAGCCATATTCCCCACAAGTTTTACAAATATTTTTGGGTTGCTCTGGGTATTAAATTGAAAGGTGAAAATTGATAATTGATAATTGAAAGTTGAAAGTTTTTTTGGTGATTTTTTTTCACGGCGTTGCTCTGTGTAAAAGATTGAAAATTGACAATTAACCATTAACAATTAACAATTAACAGCTAAATCATGCTGCTTACAGGGTCTTCGACCGCTGTCAGAGTACTTGGATGGGTTCTGAGTGTGTTTTTATTAAACACTTGTATATCGGTAGGTTAATTCATCATTCAACG
>QNXU01000098.1 GCA_003973485.1 Bacteroidota bacterium
GGAAGTAGCCTATTTTTATTCTAAAAGTGGATTAACTCATCTGGTTTGCACCAATACAGATAGCTTTTTGATCAATGATACCTTAGATTATTTGGAAGCTAAACTGAATCCTAAAGAATTTTATAGAGCAAATCGACAATATATTATTCATATCCAGTCCATTAAGGTAATTGAGCCATATTTTAAAGGGAAGTTATTTGTACATCTTCAGCCAGAGCAAACAGATGATTGTGTGATTAGTCAAGCTAAGGCAGGTGGTTTTAAGGAATGGCTAAATGAAAAATGAAAAGCTTAATTGCTTTTCACTCTTTGATAAACCAACTTCTTGTTTTGCTTTCTAGAATTAAAAAATCCTGTAATAAAGGGGAATAAAATGGTTGAAGTAATGATTATTGTCTGTATAATAAGGTCTTTATTCATTTCTTAAAATATTATTGTATCCTACAATGCACGCAAAAAAAAAATTATGGTTTAAAATATTCAATTATTTTGAGATTAAGTGATTTTTCATTAGACTTGTCAAAAAATGACAAGTCTAATGAAAACCACATTTGGTGAATATATCCGACTATTAAGAACAGAAAAAGGTTTAACCTTGACCCAGCTTGCAGCCAAATTGCAGCTGGATTCTGCTAATTTGAGTAAAATTGAAAATGGAAGAAGGGATTTTGATGAAAAGAGACTACCTCTACTAGCAGAAATATTTGAATTGAACTTTGATGAATTAAGAAATGAATTCATAACTGACCAACTTGGTAAGAAAATTTACGAAACGAATTGTACAAAGCAACTTTTAAAAGTTGCCGAAGAAAAAGCAGAATACCGCAGAACTCTCAGTAAAAACATTCAAAAGGAAAAAGCATTATGAAAATTGTATCATTTTTTGCAGGAGCAGGTGGTTTGGATCTAGGATTTCAAAAAGCAGGCTTTGATGTTGTTTGGGCTAATGAGTATGATAGAGAAATCTGGGAGACCTATGAAAAAAACCACCCTAATACTGTATTAGACAGAAGAAGTATTATAGATATTAAGTCAGATGAAGTTCCCGAATGTGATGGAATCATTGGAGGTCCCCCTTGCCAGAGTTGGAGTGAAGCTGGTTCTTTACGTGGAATTAATGACCAGCGTGGGCAATTATTCTTCGATTTCATAAGGATATTAGAAGCCAAGCAACCTAAATTTTTTCTTGCTGAAAATGTTAGCGGAATGTTATTAGGAAGACATAACGAGGCTTTAAGTAATATAAAGGAGTTATTTAGAAATGCTGGGATTGGGTATGAGTTGTCATTTCAAATGCTCAATGCATCGGATTTTAATGTTCCGCAAGATAGGAAAAGAGTGTTTTTTGTTGGCATTCGTAAAGACCTTCAATTCAAATTTCAATTCCCTCAACCTGTTAAGGATAAAATCACACTGCATCAAGCTATATTAGATTTACAAGATAGTGTTGTCCCAGCAAAAGAAGGTAATAAGACTAATAAAGAGAACTGTAAAGTACCTAACCATGAATATATGATTGGTGGCTTCTCTTCAATGTTTATGTCTAGAAATCGCGTAAGAAGTTGGGATGAACAATCATTCACAATTCAAGCAGGGGGAAGGCACGCACCATTACATCCACAAGCACCTAAGATGAAGTTTATTGAGCAGAATATTAGAGAATTTGTGAAAGGTAAAGAAGATTTGTATAGACGATTAAGCATTCGTGAGTGTGCTAGAATTCAGACTTTTCCAGACAATTTTATTTTTTATTATAATCATGTTGCAGCAGGTTATAAAATGATTGGCAATGCCGTACCAGTTAACCTAGCAAAGCATATGGCTTTGAGCATTAAATCTCAAATAGAAAATGCTGAAAAGACATCCACAAAAAGTATTAAGAAAAAATTGGAACTCGAAAACACAATATCATAAGGTATGGCAGGTCAAACTATAAATGGAAAAGCTTTTGAATATGCTTTACTTTTAGAATTTTACGAGCGATTAAAGGCAATCACTAGTGTTTCTATTACCAAAAATGAGCCTTTTGAAAATGCAAAAGGGTGTTTTGATAGTTTTATAGAAGCTGAACAAGATACTTTTAGAATTACTTCAAGTGCTGCCATCAACTTTTTGATTGATATTGAACCTAGGCTATCAAACGGGATTAATAAAGATGATATTTTAGTCCTTGAAATTGTTAGCGATCAAGCAGGTCAAACTGGGGATGTCCGAGATGTTTTAATAATACGTTCGCTCCAAAAATGGGTGATTGGAATATCTGCTAAAAACAATCACAGAGCGGTGAAGCATTCTCGATTATCTTTAAATATAGATTTTGGTGAAAAATGGTTAGGTGTTCCTTGTTCTCAAACTTATTTTGATGAAATCAAGCCAATTTTTAATATGCTGGAAGATTTAAAATCAAAAGATAAATCTACCAAATGGACTTCAATTGAAAATATGCATGAGGTTGTTTATAAGCCCATTTTAAATGCTTTTAGAAAGGAACTATTAAGATTGGATAAAGAAAATCCTAAGATTGTTGCTGAAAATTTAGTTCAATATTTAATTGGTAATGAAGATTTTTATAAAGTTATCAAAGGAAATAAAAAAGTTGAAATTCAAGCCTATAATTTAAAAGGCTCATTGAATTTACCATTTGAAGGTATTAAACCAAAAGCAAAAATCTCAAAATTAAAATTGCCGACACGACTAATTGAAATTGTTTACCAAGACAATTCAACAACAACCTTATTGGTATCATTAAATGAAGGCTGGCAAATTTCATTTAGAATTCATAATGCAAGTTCCAGAGTTGAGCCATCATTAAAATTTGATATTAACCTTCTCAGTGCGCCTCATACACTATTTACCAACCATCTATTTATAAATTAAAAATTGAATTTTAAAATCCTTTACAATTTTAATTCTTTTTGTGGCAGAGTATCTAGCTTAAAAATGCCTACCTTTGATTTTTAATTTTTCACACCTAGAGTTCCTTGTCGTTTATTCGTTGATAGGAACAATTAAATCCTAAATATGCGATTCGAAGAACTGAATATTATTGCGCCCATTTTAAGAGCGCTTAAAGAAGAAAATTATACTGAACCCACTTCCATTCAAGAACAAGCTATTCCACTTTTGTTGGATAGGAATGACATCATGGCTAGTGCTCAAACAGGTACTGGTAAGACAGCAGCTTTTGCCATCCCTATATTACAGCATCTTGAGAACGAAAATTCAAATTCCAAAAAAATAAAAGCCTTGGTTTTAACACCAACTCGTGAACTTGCCATTCAAATTGGAGAGAGTTTTAGCACTTACGGGAAATATACTTCCATAAAAAACACAGTGATTTTTGGAGGAGTAAACCAAAATAAACAAACTAATGCCATTAAAAATGGGGTGGATGTTTTGATTGCAACTCCTGGTCGATTACTCGATTTAATGAATCAAGGCTTTATCAATTTAAAAGACATTCAATATTTCGTTTTAGATGAAGCCGATAGAATGTTGGATATGGGTTTCATTCATGATATCCGAAAGGTAATTGCGGTTTTACCACAAAAAAGACAATCATTATTTTTCTCGGCTACTATGCCAGATGCAATAGTAGAGCTCTCCAGAAAAATCTTAAATCAGCCTAAAAAAATTGCCGTTACACCAGTTTCTTCCACTGCCGAAACCATTCAGCAATATTTATATTACACCAATAAGTCTTCTAAAAAGGATTTGTTACTCCATATTTTGAAAGATCCGAAAATGGATCAGGTTTTACTTTTTGATAGAACCAAACATGGCGCGGATCGGATTGTGAAAGAGTTAAAAAAGAAAAATATTTCAGCTGCTGCAATTCATGGAGATAAAGCCCAAAATCAAAGACAGAAAGCTTTAACCCAATTTAAAGACAAAGAAATTCGAGTTTTAGTGGCTACTGACATTGCTGCTAGAGGAATTGATATAGATAAATTGCAATATGTCATCAACTATGATATTCCGAATATTGCCGAAACTTATGTGCATAGAATCGGTCGGTCAGGAAGAGCAGGCGAGGAGGGCGTTTCTATTTCTCTATGCGAACCTGAAGAAAATGCCTATCTAAAAGACATCGAAAAACTTATAAAGCAAAAAATCCCAGTAGTAAAGGAAAATCCTTTTCCGCAGACGGATAAACCAATGACAACAGCCGAGAAAAAGGAATTTGAAAAGGAAAAACAACGCAGAAAGCAAGAGTTTTTTGCCAACAGAAAGAAAAACGGCAATAGGGGAGGAAGAAGGTAAGGCACTTTTTTCCATTCCAATATCTTCTAATCAATTCTGATTTTGTAATTTTAAATTTCAACTCAAAATATTCAATATGAAGCGCACTATACTATTCATCTTATTTATTTTTAGTTCATTTTTTTCAAAAGCTCAAGAGCTAATTACAGCATTCGAAAAATCTAACGGAGCAGAAACAGCAACCTATCAAGAAGGAATAAATTTCTATAAAGAATTAGCCCAAAAATTTCCTCAGATTGATATGCGTGAAATGGGCAAAACGGATAGTGGAGAGCCTTTACATTTGGTGGTTTTTAATAAAGAGGAGAAGTTTCGCTTTAGTGAATTACAGAATTCTGATAAACCAATATTATTTATAAATAATGGTATTCATCCAGGCGAATCAGACGGAATGGATGCTTCTATGATGATGCTGAGAAATTGGGCGCAAAATATTTCCCGACATTCATTTTTAGATAGTGTGATAGTGGCGGTAATTCCATTTTATAATATTGGTGGTGCATTGAACCGAAATAGTACCACTAGAACCAATCAAAACGGGCCAGAGGAATATGGCTTCAGAGGCAATGCTCAAAACTATGATTTGAACAGAGATTTCATTAAAATGGATTCTAAAAATGCCTTTGCTTTTGCTGAAATTTTCCATCAGCTCGATCCAGATGTGTTTATTGACACACACGTGACCAATGGTTCAGATCATCAGCATGTGGTGACGGTTTTAACTACTCAGCATAATAAACTGGGCGGAAATCTAGGAGAATATCTTGAAAAGGAATTTGAACCTATGATTTTTGAAGAGATGGAAGCCAAAGGAAGAAACCCAATTGAATATGTAAATGTGCACGGAACGACTCCCGAAAATGGTTGGACTCAATTTTGGGATGCTCCTCGATATTCCACAGGCTATACTACTTTATTTCAAACTTTTGGTTTTATGACCGAAGACCACATGTGGAAAGATTATAAAACCAGAGTAGAGAACATTTATGATTTCTTAAATATTGCAACTGAATTAACAGCTCAAGAAGGTTCTAAGATTCAAAAATTAAAAGCAGAAGATAGAAAACAAATTTTGAATGCAGATTCATTGCCCATCCTATGGAAAAATAATAAGGATGAATTTAAGATGATTACTTTGGATGGATACACGACCAGTTATCCTGAAAGTGAACTTACTGGAAATCAATTATTAAAATATGACAGAAATGATACTTTTGAAAAAGACGTTCCGTTTTATAATTATTACGAAGTAGAAAAATCAGTTCAAGTACCTGATTATTATGTTATTCCACAGGCTTGGTTTGAGGTAATAAACCGATTGCAAGCAAATGGGGTAAAAATGGAGGTCTTGAAAAAAGATACGGTGATTTCAGTGGAGGTTTATCATATTGAAGATTTCAAAACAGTTTCCAATCCTTATGAAGGTCATTATTTACATTATAATACCAAGGTGGAAAAATCAACTCAAAAAGTAGCGTTCCGAAAAGGAGATTACATGATTAATACCCAGCAAAAAGCACGAAGGTATATAGTTGAAACTTTAGAACCAGAAGCGCAAGACTCATTTTTTAATTGGAATTTTTTCGACAGTATTTTGCAGCAAAAAGAAAATTTCTCAGCCTATGTGTTTGAGCCAAAAGCAAAAGAAATTTTAGCAAACCTGCCCTCAGAAGAACAAGCTGAATTTTACGAAAGGCAAGAATCCGATTCTGTTTTTGCGTCCAATAATTATGCACAGTTAGATTGGATTTTCAAACGCTCTGAGCATTATGAAAAGGCTCATAAAAGATACCCTGTCTACAGGCAAATGCCAGAATGAAAAAGCTTTGGCAAAACCCATTCTTTAAAATTACATTAAGCACTTTAGCTGGTATGTTGATTGGCTATATTTTCAACAGTATTTCTCTTTTCACAGGAATTGGTTTTGCTTTAGGCTTAGGCTACTTTTATATTGCTCGTTATAATGGTTAGGATAAAAAGAACGTATTTAGAATCCATTTCTATTTTAGGCTTAAGCACGGGTGCATCACCTGAAGATATTAAAGAGGCTTACCGAAAATTAGCGAAACAATACCACCCTGATATTTACAAATTAGATGGGGGAGATAAGTTTAAAGAGATTAATTCAGCTTATCGTTTTTTAAGGAAACATCCAGATCCACCCGAAAACCCTACTTATCAGAGACCCAGACAATCAACAACCTATTATCCTCCACAAGATGACTATGTTCAAAAAAGAAGGGCGTATCATAGACGTAAAAAAGCTAAGCAAGCTCAAAGTCAGAGGGAAATGTATCAGTGGATGATAAGAAAAGTGAAGCCATTTGTTTTAACAGTTTTAGCTTTTAATATTTTACTTAGTCTTGATTTTTTGTTGCCAACAATTTCAGAAAAAAGGAAGCTTATAAATTATGTTGCGGAAACAAGTAGAAAAAGCATAATAGATGGAGAAAAAAGGTATGAGTATTCCATTTTAATGGACAATAATCAAAGAATTATGTTTCAGGCTAACCAAAAGAAAACGGTCATTAGGGGAGATCATTATAATTTTGAAAGAAGCATATTATTAGGGATACCTATGAAACTTACTCACCTTAATTCTGCTGCTGTATTAACTCCAATTTTTGGAGTATATAAAGTATTTGGTGTTCTTATTCCTTTTGTGTTTTTATTGCAATATCTATATTTTTATAAAGTAAAAAATTATGACTTGCGTTTAGGCTTAGTTGCATTCATGATCATTTCATTCTTGATGCAGATTAGCCTAACCTTCTTTTAAAGCTTTTATAATGTCAAAAAAATTGCAAAAAAGAGTTAATGGCGGTTTAGCTATTTATGCAGGAATAGGAAGCCTGATTACTGCAATATTGTCTTTTGTTGGGTTTTTAGTAATGATTTATAAGGCAGTTTTTTTAGACGGGGATTATAATTGGGAGATGTATTTACTACCTATCATTGCTTTGCTAATTTCAGCTGCTGTGGCTTATGTTCTATTACGAATAGGCTATGAAGAAATAGAAAGCTAAGCTTTGTGAAAATGCTCTTTCAAATCCGATAGTTTAGCAAAGAGTTCTTTGCCTTCTTCAGTATCATAGCTAACTTTTACAATATCACGAACTGTATGATCTAACTTTTCAACAGAGCTTTTCATGTGCTGCAAAGCAGCTTTGTTGTTCGGAGATAAATCATTAAAATCGATTAGCTGCATTAATCCTAAAATACTTGCAACTGGTGCGCATACTTCGTGAGATGCCTTGAAGGCGATTTCTTCCAACTTTTCATTATACTTTTTAAGTTGTTCTAGTTGGATAATTTCCTCAGTAATATCATGATAAACACAAACCACCTCATTATTAGGTAATTTATAAAATTCCCCTTTTCGCCATGAGTCCAGTTTTTCATCTTTATAACGCAGAATAGGAAAGCTTGCATACCCTTTTTGAAATGCTTCTTCTATGTAATCAGTAAATCCACCAATTTCAGTTCCAGGATAAACATCTGAAACTTCTTTACCCAAAACCTCCTTTTTGCTTTTCTTGTCTAGTTTTTCAGCGCCATCATTAAAATCGGTAATGATGAATTTACCTTCAATTTTTTTCATAGCGATTACTCCTTCGCTAATATGATTAAAAAGTTGGGTAAATCTTCTTTCGTGTAAATTCTTTTCTTGTTCTAGTTTTTTCTGTTCTGTTTTTTCAATTCGAACAGAAAAATATTCCTTTACCTTACCATGCTCAATGATGGGGACAATGGTGGTGGCAACCCAATATTTTGAACCATCCTTTGCTTCATTTAAAATATTTCCCTGCCAAACCTTTCCTCTACCGATGGTTTTCCACAAATCTTTGAAATATTCTCTGTCATGATAACCAGAATTTACTATGCTGTGAGGAGCACCAATTAATTCACTTTGGAAATATTGCAAAATTGATCGTTTACATATTTTATATCTCCTTTTAGGTTAGTTGCTGAAATGATACTGTGTTGGTTGAGCACATCAAAGTAGGTGTATATTTTGTCTTTCATTAAAAATTAACTTCAAAAAATGAACGTGATGAAAAAGGGAATGTTGTTTAAATACAGATAGCTATTTACATGCTATCTCTAATTAATTTCATAAACACCTATTATTTGATGCTGTATATCATAATGACATTATGCCTCCCCGATTAATGGCCTATGTTGGCACCTTTTAAGAATCATGCCACATAATTAAGCTGTCCTCTATAAGCTGAATATTCAAAATTAACAGAAAGTATATGGAGTTGAAACAATACAGTATAAAACTTTACCAGCATTTATTTAAGATCAAAAAACAAAAGGTGATAGGAAATCCAAACAGGGGTGTGAATTTATTAAAGTTTGCTTTTTGTAATGTAATATGACACGTGTGTGTTGTTAAATATAATCATAATAATATGATATTCTTACATCTTTAAAGGGGTTCTTTCAGCCTCTGTCTAAAATTTTCAATTTCCGTTTAATCCCCTTAATAACCTTTAAAAATAGAAAAAAGCCGAATTAATAAACAAGGGAATATTTAAACGGTGTTTTAATGTGGTTTTGTTATTATGTAAATTAGATTAAATAATATATGGTTATAATTGTATTATTCAGGAAATTATTCTTTAAAAAGCATATTTATGCCTCTAATATTTGTATAAACAATTCATTTAATTCTCTTTTGTGTAAACTAATTTTAAACTAAATACTTACATTATGTTTTCACTAAAAAGACTAACAAAAAGTGTTTTATCCTTACTAGTTGCAGCTGTGTTTTTTGCAGCTTGTACGCAGCAGGATGAAATGAAAATCAATGAACCCGCAGATCTTATTGAAGTAAGTGATGTGAAAAATGGCCAAATTATACCAGGTCAGTACATTGTAACCTATAGTGAAACAACTACCAACCTAACTATGCGTGGATTAGCTTCTCCCGCAGCTAGAAAAGAAGCAATTGTAAGCACTACCAATAATTTATTGGCAGAGAAAAACATTGCGAAAGAAAATGTTTTAGCAGTTTATTCTGAAACAGTTAAAGGTTTTGCATTAAAATTAAATGATGCAGAATTACAAGAATTACGTTCTGATAAAAGAGTAGCTCAAATTGAGCCAGACAGAATTGTAACCTTAGCTCCACCATGTGGAACTCCTAATGGCGGACCATGTGATGGTGATGGCGGAGATGGCGGTGGAGACACCGGATCTCAAACTACTCCTTATGGTATTAATAGAGTAAATGGTGGAGTATCTTACACTGGTTCTTCTGTTGCTTGGATTATAGATACTGGTATTGACTTAGACCATGAAGATTTAAATGTTGATGCTTCAAGAGGTTTCAACGCTTTTACTTCTGGCAGAGATGGTAAAAGTTTAGATGACGGAAACGGTCATGGATCTCACGTGGCTGGAACTGTTGCAGCTTTAGATAATAGCGTAGGTGTTATTGGTGTTGCTGCCGGTGCAACTGTTATTCCTGTAAAAGTTTTAGATTCAAGAGGTAGTGGTTCATACTCTGGTGTTATTGCAGGTGTTGATCACGTTGCTGCCAATGGAAATTCTGGTGATGTTGCAAACTTAAGCTTAGGTGGTCCAACTTCTGATGCATTGGATGCTGCAGTTTTAGCTGCTGCTCAAAATGGAATTAAAATGGTATTAGCTGCTGGAAACGAAAGTGCAAATGCTAATAACTCATCTCCTGCTAGAGTTAATGGAAATAATGTTTACACTATTTCTGCAATGGACAGCAATGACAACTTTGCTTCTTTCTCTAACTATGCTAATCCTCCGGTAGATTATTGTTCACCAGGTGTTGCTATTAACTCTACTTGGAAAGGTGGTGGTTACAACACTATCAGTGGTACTTCTATGGCTGCTCCTCATGCAGCGGGTGTATTATTGTTAGGTGGAAACTCAACAGACGGAACTGTTAGTGGTGATCCTGACGGAACTGCTGACCCAATCTTAGTTTACTAAGATGCTTATTAGATTCATTAAAATTTCATAAATAAAAAGAGGCTGTCCAAAAAGGGCAGCTTTTTTTATGCCGCTATTTTCAGATTTCCACATCTAGTTTCACTTATTTTTTTCTGATCATGAATTTTTAACTTAATTTCTGTTGAAAGTTTTTGATAGGGGGCATTTTTGCCAATTATTGGG
>QNXU01000430.1 GCA_003973485.1 Bacteroidota bacterium
CTTTTTTAACCAAAAATCTAGTCTTGCTATCCGCTTCGCTAGCTTTCAATAAAGCTTCCATATTCACTTTCTGAGGAATAGCTTCTTTCTGATTTTCAAATTTTTCTATGGCTTCTTCAAGCTGTTCATCCTTTATGGGTTTTAGTAAATAATGAATACTGTGCACCTTAAAGGCTTCAATGGCATATTTATCGAAGGCTGTGGTGAAAATTAGCGGTTGGCTTACCGTTATTTTCTCAAATATTTCAAAGCTTAAGCCATCCGAAAGGTGAATGTCACAAAATATCAAATCAAAGCTAGCTTCTTGACTTAAGTATTCGCTTGCTTCTAACACTGACTCCAATTTGGCTACACAATGCCATTTCGGTCTGATTTCTTTAATCTTTTTCTCTAGTAATTGAGCCGCTAAAAACTCGTCTTCTATGATGATGTAGTTCATGAAGCTTGCGATTTAAGTAAAGGTGCTTTAACAATAAAATATTGATCTGTATTTTCAATCAACAATTCCTCATTGCCTTGTAATTCATATCTTGCTTTTATATTTCTCAATCCGATTCCTGTGGAGGTGGAGGGTTCTGTTCTTTTTTGTTTATTATTTTTGATTACCAGATATTCTACTTCCGTATAGATTGAGATATACAAAGGGGTTTTCTTGTTAAACCCATTGTGCTTTATGGCATTTTCCATTAACATCTGACTTACTCCAGGAGGAATTAGCAATTCTGAATTATTCCCCTCTATTTTTATATCTATTTTCATGTGATTATGAAATCGAGTTTGTAATAAATCTCTATAGCTCTCCATCACTTCTATTTCTTTTTGTAATGGAATTAGACTCTCATTGATGTTCTCCAAAAACACTCTGTAGATATTGGACAATTTTTCCAAAAACTTCTTTGCCCTACTTGGATCGAGTTCAATTAAAGAATTAAGGATATTAAAACTATTAAAAAGGAAGTGAGGATTGATTTGATTTTTTAAAGCCAATAGTTGTGCTTGGGTGTTTTCTTTTTTAAGCTTTTGTGTTTTTAATTCAATTTCTGCTAAAGCCTTTTTAGCTTTAATTTGTTCCACAAAATAATAATACCCTACGGCCACTATCATTTGCAGTGAAATAACCAATCTTTCTCGCTCTGGTGGAAAATTACTTTGCTCAATTAAATCTTTATAATAAATATCAACTGGGATAATCACTATTGTATAATTCAAAAACAAGGCAATAATTAAAACTGTGAATAACTCAATAGTTTTTATAGCTTTTACATTAGTCCATTTTGTAATTAACCTATTAAAAAAATCAGAGAGATATTTGGAGCCAAAAAATATTACATTGACGTAAATTACCACTAAAAAAAAATTGAAGCTAAGAATCCGCAATGGATTGTAAACTACCCCATTAACAATAAAGCTAAATAGATAATAAATAAAGTAGGAGGTAAGAAAAGCCTGCACTATAACTTTCCCATTCTTTTTATTTATTATTCTGTTCATAAGCTAATTTCCTCCAATTGCTAAAATAATAGATTTTATCCGATTACTTCAAGCTGAATATATCTCATTTCAAGTCAAAAATATCCGGCTTCATCAATTTCTATAGTAAAAAAGCACTCACATCAGGGCAAGTTTGTATCAAATCAATTACAAACTAAACCCCCGAAAACATGAAAAATTTAAAATTAACACTCGGAATTTTAGCCATATTATTTATGGCTTCTCTTCAAGTAAAATCGCAATCCATTATTGGACAAATTGAAGATGAAAATCAAGAGGCCGTTCCTTTTGCGAATGTAGTCTTGCTTAACAAAACTGACAGCAGTTTAATCAGTGGAACCACTTCTGGCATGCAAGGAAAATTCAGCTTGCAAAGTCCTGAACCAAATGATTACTTATTAAAGATATCTGTAATGGGACTTGCAGACTATTTCAGGACAATCAATAAATCGGAAAGCACTAAAGATCTCAATTTAGGTGTGATTTCGATGAAAGCCAGCACAGAAATGTTGGAAGCAGTAGAAGTAAAAGCACAGCGTCCACAATTTATCACCTATGCTGATAAGGTGGTGATGGATGTAGAAAACACCAGCCTACATGATGGAACCACGGCTTTGGAAGCTTTGAGTAAATCTCCTGGAGTTTGGGTAGATAAAGATGGAAAACTTTCTATTAATGGTAAAAAAGGTGTTCGAATTTTGCTTGATGGCAGACCCACTTATGTAAGCGGAAGCGACTTAAAATCAATGTTGGAAGGTATGTCTGCTGAATCTATTAAAAACATTGAGGTAGTGGCAAATCCATCCGCAAAATATGATGCTGAAGGAGCTGGCGGAGTTATTAATATCAACTTTAAGAAAAACTCTACTCGAGGGCTAAGTGGAAGCGTATTCTCAAATTATAGATTTAATGGCGCTCATGCTAATTTTGGTGGCGTAAACTTAAGCGGAAAGAAGAATGGCTTGGGCTATTACTTTAACGCAGATGCGGGTTCTACTCCGTTTTGGAGAGACATGCAAGCTACAAGAACGGTCGCACAAAATGATTTTGTTCTAACACAAGTTGTAAAAGACAGAAGAGATCTATACAAAACAAATATCATTACCGGATTTGATTACCAATTAAATGATAAGCTTTCTTTTGGATTAAGTTACAGAGGCACAGGTAAATTAAGAGATAACCACTGGGATACCGAAAGTGAAATCACAGAAGGCGAAAATCAATTTGAAGTTGATGCCTATAATGACAATGACGTACAAACACATAATCACACACTAAATGGATTTTTGAAGTATGATTTCTCAGATGTTTCTAAAATTAGTTTTGATGGAACCTACGCTGATTTGAATACTTCTCAGCAGTCGCTATTCCAAAATTATTATAGGAATGAAGCCAATAATTATGAAGAATTAAGCAACGAATACGAGTCATTTTTTAATATCAACAGTCTTCAAACAGATTATGAAACCCATTTGAATGGGGTTGACATGAAATTTGAAACTGGATTAAAATATAGCCAAGTGACCTCTGACAACAGTTTAGAATTCTACTTAAATGAGGAAGATGGAAAAGCTTTTGATGAAAGTCGTTCAAATGAATTTTTATACAAAGAAAGCATAAAAGCTGCTTATGTAAATTTTAGCAAAAAACTAGGTGAGAATACGGATCTTAAAGCTGGACTTCGTGCAGAACATACCGTAATGGATGGCACGGCATTACAGTCTTCATTAGAAGATGGGAAAATTAAAAGAGATTTTTTAAGCTTTTTCCCAAGCGTATTTCTGCAGCACAAGTGGACTGATAATTATAGTACTAATTTGAATTACTCAAGAAGAATATCAAGACCTCCATACATTTATTTAAATCCAAGTGTTATGTACACGGATCCATATTCTTATATTATTGGTAATCCAGAAATGAGACCCAGGTTTACAGATGGCATTACGTTCACACAAGTTTTTGCTCAGCAATATAATTTAAGTATTGGCTATGATATGGTAAAAGATTTCATTAGTGAAATTCCAACTGTAGATCCTTCTAACAACAATACAGTCTTTCGAATGGGTAATATTGATGAAATGCAAGCAGTAAATTTAAGTGTTTTGGCTCCTGTGCAAATAGCCGATTTTTGGAGCCTTAATTTTCAGGGAATAGCTACTTATCAGAAATTTTCAACAGTGCATGAAGGACAAGAAATTCTTAACAAAGGAACAACTTTTAATATCAGAGCCTCTCAAAGCATAAGTTTACCAGCAGAAATAAAAATGGATGTTTTAAGTGCATATCAAAGCCCGGAAATTTATGGTGTATATCAAATGGAGGGCTATTGGTACACTGATGTAAGTTTCAAAAAATCATTTTTTAGTGAAAAACTGGATGTATCTGTAGCTTTTAATGACATTTTCAGAAGCTTTGAATTTAGTGGTTCATCCAAAGTAAATAATAATTTAACTAGAATATCTCAATACCAATATCAACAAGGTATCCGATTAAATTTACGCTACAAGTTTAGTTTAGGTGATCAATTCAAATCCAATCAGAAAAAGATTAATTTGGAAGAATTGCAAAGAGCGGGGGGAGCGTAATTGAAGTAAATCAATAAACTCCCGTTAGGCCCTAGCCGTTTGGTTAGGGCTTTTTAGTTATTGGTACATTCTATTATTTTATCCAAATGTTCTTCTGTTAAAGGCTTACTAAAATAGTCTTTAACTAATTCAATAGTAGCTGCTTTTTCAATATCCAATTTATCAGTAGAAGAACTCAGCATAAAAACTAAGGTATTTGATGGCGATACTATATCTTTTATATGTTGCAAAAACTCCCAGCCATCCATCTTTGGCATGTTTATATCAAGGATTATAATATACTTATTATCATCGCAATATTCAGCTTTTAGATATTCCAAAGCAAAAACTCCATCTGAAAATGAAATGGTCGTATTAGCAAAAGGGCTGTCCTCGAATAAAATATCCGTTAGCATAACGGATATATCATCGTCATCAATAATTAAGGTTTTGATATTCATTTTTTATCGATATTTATTTTAATCTGTTGTGATTGATCCACAACCCCTTTTATGATTCCATCTAATTCTTCTGCAGAATGTTGAATAAATTCATAAAAATTTCTCTTTTGACTTTCTTCTATTCTTCCTTCTCCCAATAATTTTACCAATCCCATTAATCGGGCTAAAGGTGCTCTTACCACATGCGATTGCGTCCAGGCAATGTCTTTTAGTTTTTCATTCTGTATTTCAATTGCCTCAATATGCCGATTTCTATCCGTAACATCATTTACTAATATAATTTCAGCAGGTCTGCCTTTATAATTAAAACTATTAGAGCGTATTTCAACCGTTATTTTTTGACCATTTTTCTTAATGTGACAAAATTCACCATGAAACAAATTATGATGTGGCTTTTTAACTATTTCTAGAGATTTATTCAAAGATTCCATTTCTTTTTCTTCTTTTGGACGTATCTGCGTGATGTCCATTTGAAGAAACTCTTCATAAGAATAGCCATAATGCTCTATCGCAGCATCGTTTACATCTAAAAATTTGAGTGTTTCTCGGTCGAAAACCCACATTGGAAGCGGGCTGAAATGGAAAAGGTCTGAATAGCGTTGTTCTGATTTTCTAAGGTTGACTAAAATTTTATTACGCTCAATATTGTAAAGAATACTTTTGCTTAAAACCGTACTGTTCAATACATCTTTTACCAAATAATCGGAAACTCCCCAGGCTAGGGATTTAATGGCAAAATCAGCATCTGGATAACCCGTTAGGATGATAATTGGGATGTTTTTTGAATATAATTGAATTTCTCTAATGAGCTCTTCCCCATCTTTATCGGGTAAGCTTAAATCGAGTAAAATAATATCTATGTCGCCCTCTTTTTCCGATAATTGAGTTTTGGCATGCGTAAAGCTTTCCGCCCAATGAAGTTTTCTCACTAAGTTAGTCTCTTCTAAAAAGTCTTCCACTAAGACATAATCTCCAGGATTGTCTTCGACTATTAAAATATTATATCGGTCTTCAGCTTTTTTCATTTTTGCGTTACTTTCTTCCTCGTGGAAGACTTACAATATTGAACCAAAACTGCTCAATAGTTGAAATGGCTTCTAAAAAATCATTTATCTCAACAGGCTTCGTTATATAACAATTTGCATGATTTTGATAAGCCATTTCAATATCCTTTTGTGAAGAGGAAGTGGTCAGTATAATAACTGGAATATGTTTTTTCTGATTATTTGATTTTAATTCCTTTAATACTTCATGTCCACTTTTAATGGGCAAGTTTATATCTAACAATACCAAATCAGGTTCTTTAAATTTTTCATATCCTTGATTTTGGAATAGCATATCCAAGGCTTCTTTTCCATTTTTTGCAATATCCATTGAATTGATAATTTTACTATCTTCAAATGCTTCTTGCGTTAAAACAATATCACCTTCATTATCTTCTACTAAAAGGATATGAATCGATTTCATAGATTATTATTTATAAACTTTAGTAAATGTACTAAAAAATGTCAGCCATGTGTTTTTACTATTTCACTTGATATTACGTCTATATTATTTAACTTCTAAGATGTATAAATTACATCTCTACAAGACAAATTAAAAGTACAATATACAGATACAATTTCAAGCCTGAAAACTTTATGTTTCTCAAATACAATGACTTTTATCATATTTTATTCAAACACATGATGTATATGAATAAAATATAATAGAAAAGTACAAAAAACTTATTGGATTTCGAGCTATTAATTAATTTAAAATTAAATTAATTTTGTTGCTTTTAGGGGCGTTATGTTACATGCTTACTTATTTCTTTATGCTTTCGGTAAGGTAAAATAAAATGTGCTTCCTTTTCCAACTTCAGATGTCAGCCCTATTTGCCCACCGTGATGCTGTACAATCTTCTTACAGGTAGCTAAACCCATTCCTGTACCTGCGTATTCCTTTCTGGTATGTAAACGCCTGAACATCAGAAAGATTTTATCGTGATATTTCGGCTCAATGCCAATCCCATTATCTTCAATCTTAAATTCATAAAATTTACCTTTTTCCTTAGCAGAAATTTTGATTAATGGCAGTTCTTCTTTCTTATGATATTTTAGTGCATTTGAAATCAAATTTTGGAATAAGAGGCGAACTGTTGTTTTTTGCCCCAATATTACAGGGAGATTATCAAAAACAACCTTTGCGTTTTTTTCACTTAATATTGCCTCATGTAAATCTACTACTTCTCCAATAAGCTTTTGAGTATCAACTCTTTCGAATTCCACATCATCTGTTCCAATTTTAGTATGTTCTAGCAAATCAAAAATTAAATTGTTCATCCTTTCGCCTGCATCTACAGCATAATTTATATACTGTATTCCTTTTTCATCTAATGAATTGCTATACTTATCTTTCAGCAGCTTCATAAAAGAACTGATAGTTCGTGAAGGCTCTTTTAAATCATGTGCAGCCAAGCTAGCAAAACTCTTCAATTCTTCATTTTTACTTAATAATGCATTTCTGGCATCTACTAAATCTTGAACTGGCCTGCCCTCCGCTATAATCGCCTCAACTTCGTTGAAATTTGGATTGACTAAAGGCTTTAAATTGAATAAAATGGTAGTGGGGTTTTTATCTTTATCCCAAACGGCTACTTCATATTTCACGGTTTCTCCCTTTGCTGCTTTTTGAATAGCTTGTTTCAAATCTTCTTGCGCTTGAACACTAATTTGCCACCAATGTGTATCCCAGAATTTTTTACCGATTACATCCTTTGGTTTTAATCCCGCAAAATTAAGAGCGGTATCATTTGCTTCCCAAAGCGTGCCGCCTATATCCAAAAAGCCCATTAGTTGGAAAGCAGAATTGAAAATTCCTTTAAACCTTTGCTCATTCCTTTGAAGTGCATGATTAATTTCCTTTAATTCCGTAATGTTAATGTGAGTGCCAAACATCCATAAAGGTCTTCCATCATTTGTCCAACTTATGACTTTCCCTCTTACCAAAACCCAAACCAAATGACCGTTTTTATGTTTCTGCCTCAACTCTACTTCATAATAGGAATTTTCACCATTAAAACATTTGCGAAGGCTTTCTTTTGCCTTTTCTAAATCATCAGGGTGTGTGAATTTTTCCCAGGTTTTTACAGTGGTAGGTTTTAATTCTTCCAATTTATAGCCTATTAATTCTGCCCATCTTTCGTTAAAAATGGCTTCCCCGGTTTGTACATTCCACTCCCAAGTACCAGCATTGGTAGCTTCTATAAGATTGGAAACCCGTAGCTTTTCTTTCAATAATTTTTCTTGAGCCTCTTTTCTTTGGCTTATATTTTGAATCTGAGACACAAAAAATTTTATAGAATGGTCAGCATTTCGAACTGCAGAAACACCCAGAATCGCCCAAATAACTGTTCCGTTTTTATGAAGGTATCGCTTTTCCATTTGATAGGAGTTGATTTCTCCATTAACCATTTGATTAAGAAAAGCTAAATCCTCATTCAAATCATCGGGATGTGTGATTTCTTGAAAGGTTTTTTGGGTAAGCTCAACATTTGAATAGCCTAAAATATTACAAAGTGATTGATTTACTTTTATCCATTTTCCTTCTTTAGAAACAAGTGCCATACCAATTGGGGCATGTTCAAAAGAAGAGCTGAATAAATCCTCTCTTTCTTTAGTTTCCAAATGGATTAATTCCTTCTTTTTTCTTTTTTTAGAACTGAAGTATAAAAGAGTGAGAAGAACAAAAGTAATCAAAATAAGTGTAAAAAAACTCAACTTACTTTCTTGGGTCAACTCATCTTTTAATCTGTTCATTTCTTTAATATCCGCATTTAAGGCTGTATTAAATGAACTGAAAATTCGATTAAGTTTTTCAGACCCTTCTCGCATCTTTCCCTCTTCATCTAATATTTGGAATTTTGCCTGTTCCTTGGTTTGGAATTGAATAAAAGCTATATGTTGATCAAATTGAGCAATTCGCTCTTTAATGCTGCTTTCAAGGGAATCAAATTTTGCTAAATAAGGAGCGCTTGGGAAAAGTGTTTTTACTGAATCAAGCTGGATGAGCGTTTCTTTTTTAGAGTTCAAATAATTGCTGAGTTCCCATCCAAATTTTGAATATTGATAGCCTCTTTTCGCCCTTACTGTTTTAAGTTCCTTATTATAGAGCTTCCTTAATTGAGTTTTTTTACGCTCAAATTCAATGATTTGATTATCGAGGCTGTTGAATTGGTTTAGGTTTTGATAAAAAAAAATAGAACTCGATATTAAACTTATCAGTACTAATAAAATAATAAACGAATTGATATGTTTTTTTATAAATGTCATAATTTACAGAAATCTCTTTTTCAAAAAGCAGGTCCCTAATCGTCAATCTTAACCCATTTTAACGGAATCTGAAAATAAAATGATGAGCCTTTTCCAACACCTTCAGATTCTACCCAAATGTTGCCTTCCATTTTTTCAATGATTTTTTTAACGATGGATAAGCCTAGTCCTGTACCTGAATATTCTGTTTTACCATGTAGCCTTTGAAATATCACAAATATTCTTTCTTGGTGTTCTTTTGAAATGCCTATGCCATTATCTTTCACACAAAAATTCCAGAAATTGCCCTTTCTTTCACTGCAAATGTGAATTTTAGGAGGAACAGTTTTTTGTGAATATTTTAATGCGTTGCCAATTAAATTATGAAATATTTGAAGTACAGGCGAATTCATTGCAATTAAAATAGGTAATGCTTCATGAGTAATAGTGGCTGATTTTTCTTCAATTACTTTAGATTGCAGATGCTTTATTTCTTCCATCACTTCCTCTAAATTGATCTCTTCCAATTCGCCTGAAAAGCTTCCAGCGCGTGAGAACTCAAGCAAATCCAAAATGATTTGGCGCATTCTTTTCGCCCCATCTACTGAATAGTAAATATATTGCTTTGCTTTATCATCCAATTGAGAAGAATACTTACTTTCCAATAATGTTAAAAAGCTGTCTATCATTCTTAGTGGTTCTTGCAAATCATGAGAAGCCACATAAGCAAACTTTTCAAGTTCTTCATTGCTTGACTTAAGTTCTTGAGATTGCATTTTTATTTGATCAGAAAGTGCTCTTTCATTCTCAATAACCACTTTTATCTGGTCTGCCATCAAATTAAACTGAACTGCTAATTCTCCAAATTCATCGCCTTGCTTAAGTTCAATTCTTTTATCCAAATTACCAGAAGCTATGGTTTTCGCACCATTTTTCAACTTATTTAATGAGCGAAGAATTTGCTTTCGCATGGTATAGCCCATAATGGCTAAAAAAAGGATGACGGGAAAAATCATAAAGGCATAGTCCAATCTTCTTTTCACTTGAAGATTACGTATTTCTTTATAATGTTCTGAAGAAACCATATAAGAAAGCGATAATAGCTGACTCAAATCAGACCGGATTAGAATTTTAGAACGATTTAATAGTTCTTCTCTTTTTTCTTTATCCTGATAAAGGGAATCTGTTTCATAAACTTTATAAATTAATTGAAATGCATTTTCTAAAGAAGGTATACTCTGATGAACTATATTAATATCATTAAAGCCTGCTATTTGATTGGTGGAGCTTTCTAATTTTAAGAATAAGCTGTCAATATTACTAGCATATCGCTTATTTTGAGTGGAAAAATAATATTCCATCATTAAATTAAGGGTGGAAACTTCCTCCTTAAACTGGCTTAAGCGTTCAACCCTATCCAATTGCTTTTCAATATCATAAGTGATTTTAAGCACATAGATATAAAAAGCTACAATAGCACTAATGGCAATAATTATTATACTATTAAGTTTAGTTCTAACTGTCATAAATTATTTCTTACGCCAACTGGATATGCTTCCTCCAGAGGCTTATAGTTTATATAATCTCGA
>QNXU01000296.1 GCA_003973485.1 Bacteroidota bacterium
TGGAAGTGATTACAAAAGATAAAGACCGATGGGTTGATGTGATGATGAAAGATGAGTTAGGCTTAGTAGAAGAAGAAAAATCACCTTTTCAAACTGGTTTATATACCTTTATTTCATTTTTAGTGATAGGCTTAATCCCACTCTTAGTCTTTGTGGCAGACTATTTCGATATTAATATTACCCAGAAATTTCTATGGTCAAGTATTCTAACCGGAATTGGTTTTATCATCATAGGATTTTTAAAATCTAAAGTAACCAACAATTCCATTTTTAAAGGAATTTCAGAAACTTTGCTTTTGGGTGGTTTGGCCGCATTTGTCGCCTATTTTGTTGGCGATTTTTTAGAACAAATAATTAAATAAGAATACAATGAAACATATAAGCGAACTACATGAAAGCAATAAAAGCGTTTCAGCGAAACCCATTTTCAAAAGCAGCTTAGGAGGAAATACAACGGCAATACAATTATTGAGAAATCAATCATTAAAGGAACACAGTTCGAAAACAGACGCACTTTTAATCTGCATTGAAGGAAAAGTTTTTTATGAAGATGAAGAAGAAAATGAATTCGAACTATTCCCTGGAGATTTTGTAAATATTAAAGCGGATGTAAAACATTGGTTAGAATCCCCCATGAATTCTCAATTATTACTTATAAAATAATAATAGAAGGAGACTAGATAAAACTGTCTCCTTTTTCTATTTTGACAGAATTTACAATTTCTTTTATTTCCTTTTCTGCATTTTTCCTACAAACCAAAAGTACTCCATCCTGCTCTGCCACTAGGAAATCATGTAAATCCTGGACCACTACTAAGTCTAACTTATCAGTAGTTATAATATTTCCGGTGGAATTAAAACTCATCACATTTTTAGGAGCTGCGTTATCTTGCCCATCCTTTTCGCGGATTTCATGTAAGCTTTCCCAGTTCCCCAAATCAGACCAGCCTATATCAGTCAATAATACAAATACATTTTCTGCCTTTTCCATTATCCCAAAGTCAATAGAGATATTCACGCATTGAGTATAAGCTTTATTTATAAATAAATTCTCATTTGTACTGAAGTAATGAGATTCCCCATCAGCAAAAATTTCAGCCAAATCAGGTAAAAATTCTTCATAGGCTTTTATGATACTTTTTGCAGACCAAACAAAAATACCAGCATTCCAAACGAAATCACCACTCTCTAAAAATTTTTGTGCTAAACCTATTTCTGGCTTTTCAGTAAAGGTTTTTACTTTTTTGATGGTTGCAGAATCCGGAATGTACTGAATGTATCCATAGCCCGTTTCGGGTCTGTTAGGATGCATACCTAAAGTAATCAATTGATCATTTTTAGAAGCGCTATCTAATGCCACTGCGATGGATTGATGGAAAATTTCTTCTTTCAAGATTAGGTGGTCAGAAGGGGCAATTACCATAGATGCATTAGGATTTTTGCTCGCTATTTTATAGGCCGCATAAGCAATACAAGGAGCAGTATTTCTTTTATAGGGCTCCAAAAGCAACTGTTGACTATCCAATCCTTCAATTTGTTCATGAATTAGAGCCTCATATTCCTTATTCGTTACTATGTAAATATTTTCTTTGGGAAATTTTGCTAAAAACCTTTCATAAGTCATCTGAAGTAAACTTTTGCCTACTCCTAATAAATCATGAAATTGTTTAGGTTTTCTGGAAGTACTAACTGGCCAAAGACGTGTCCCTGTTCCACCAGCCATTATAATAACAAAATGATTTTGATTCATGTGTTTCAGTGGTTTCAGACCAATTGATAAAAAGTCCGAATTAAAAAATCTATCTTAATTTGATTCTAGCAGCTATCAGGTCGTTTAACGCTCCTTATATTCAAATGTTTTAAACCGAAAAATTCAACTTCAAAAATGCAAAATATTAACTATATAGAAAAACATAAGCAATAATTCAATAGCTCTATCTTTTTATAAATTATTTACACCGTTATATAAATTTATTAAGAAATAAGACATAATCACTAATATTCTTACACTAAAAGCTTTATTAATTAAAGATTTTAAGACAATCTTTTTAATATTTTTTACTAAATTCAAAGTATCTCATGAATAGCGATTAAATTTGACATGAGATTGAATAAATTAGTTATTAATTAAGCAATTTGTGCTAAAGAAATGATAGAAGAGCAAGAAGCTACTTTAAAAGAAAAATTAAAAGAGGTATTTGGTTATAATCAATTCAGGGGAAATCAAGAATTGATAATGCAAAATCTTATAAATGGCAAAAACACTTTTGTGATTATGCCTACTGGGGCAGGGAAATCACTTTGCTACCAACTACCAGCAATTTCCACAGAGGGAACCGCATTGGTAGTGTCACCATTAATTGCCTTGATGAAAAATCAGGTAGACACATTGGTAGCATTAGGTGTTAATGCAGCATTTTTAAATTCAACATTGACCAAGACAGAAACCAAAAGGGTCAAAAAAGAAGTGATGAGTGGAGACTTAAAACTTCTCTATGTTGCCCCAGAATCTCTAACTAAGGAAGAAAATGTTGAATTCTTAAAACAAGCCAATATATCTTTTGCTGCAATAGATGAAGCACATTGTATTTCAGAATGGGGACACGATTTCAGGCCTGAATACAGAAAAATAAAATCTATTTTACAGCAAATTTCAGATATTCCAATCATAGCCCTAACTGCTACAGCAACTCCAAAAGTTCAATTGGATATTCAGAAAAACCTGAATATGGAAGAGGCAAATGTTTTCAAATCCTCTTTTAATAGGGAGAATCTGTATTATGAAGTTCGCCCAAAAAATCAGGCAAAAAAACAGCTAATTCGTTTCTTGAATGAAAGAAAAGGTAAATGTGGTGTTATTTATTGCTTAAGTAGGAAAAAGGTAGAAGAAATTGCTGAATTCCTAAATGTAAATGGGTTCAATGCAGCACCATATCATGCTGGTTTAGAAAGTGCTACAAGGATGAAAAATCAAGATGACTTCTTGAATGAAGATGTTGACATCATTGTAGCAACTATTGCCTTTGGAATGGGAATTGATAAACCTGATGTACGATTTGTAATTCATTATGATACTCCTAAATCAGTTGAAGGCTATTATCAAGAAACAGGCCGGGCTGGAAGAGATGGATTAGTAGGCGATTGTCTAATGTTCTACAGCTATAACGATATTCTAAAGCTAGAAAAATTTAATAAGGACAAGCCCGTAACTGAAAAAGAAAATGCAAAACTTCTTTTAGAAGAAATGTCCTCTTACGCAGAATCTTCGGTGTGTAGAAGGAAACAATTACTCCATTATTTTGGTGAAGAATTTGCAGATTATTGTGGGAAATGTGACAATTGCCTTCATCCTAAAGAAAAGTTTGATGCAAAAGATGAAATGACAACAGTTTTAAAAACTGTGAAATTAACTAATCAAAGATTTGGCATCAACCACTTAGTAAATGTAATTAGAGGCTCTAAAGATCAATATGTTACCAGTTATGACCACACAAAACTAGAGGTGCATGGAGTGGGCGCAGATCAAGACGCTGAGTTTTGGAAATCAGTAATCAGGCAAACAATGCTTTATGGCTATTTAGAAAAAGATATTGAAAATATCGGAGTTCTAAAAATCAATAAAGCAGGGGAAGATTTCCTTAAAAACCCTACTGATATTCAATTTACTGTCAACCACATTTATACAGATGATGGCGATGAGGATCAGATTGAAAAAGATGCAGTTTCTGCTAAGGCTTTTGATGAAACTTTATACAATCAACTCAAGGCATTAAGAAAGAAAGTTGCTAAATATAAAAATCTACCTCCTTATGTGATTTTCCAGGATCCTTCACTAGAAGAAATGGCTACTACTTATCCTACAACAAATGAGGAAATGGCAGCTGTTAATGGCGTTGGTTTAGGAAAAGTAAGGAAATTCGGAAAGCCTTTTATGGATTTGATTAAGGAATACGTTGATGAAAATGACATCATTACGGCTGCGGATGTAATGGTAAAATCATCCGTGAATAAATCCAAAATGAAGATTTTCATCATTCAGCAGGTGGATAAAAAAATAGACTTGGAAGAAATCGCTGAAATGAAAGATATTTCATTCGAAGAATTGATAGATGAAATAGAACATATTTGCTATTCTGGCACAACACTAAATTTAGATTACTATTTAAATCAAATCATTGATGATGAGAAGCAGGATGAAATTATGGATTATTTTCTTTCGGCAGAATCAGATAGTATTGATGATGCTTTGGATGAATTTGATGAAGAATTTAGTGAAGAGGATTTAAGGCTAATGCGTATTAAGTTTTTATCCACTTATGCAAACTAATTATGATGACCGCATTATTTGCGGTCATTTTTTTCATTAATTTTACTGTAGACAAATTACATTTTCAATTATGAAAATGAAAAAACTGAACTAATTAGATGAATATATTAATATTAGGCTCTGGCGGAAGAGAGTACGTTTTTACAGAAAAAATAGCCTCAAGCACAGAATGTGACAACCTATTTGTAGCTCCTGGAAATGCAGGAACTGCACAAATTGCAAAAAATATCGATTTATCCCCTACGGACTTTAAGGGCATTGCAAATTTTTGCTTAGATAATAATATTGAAATGATAGTGGTAGGGCCAGAAGCACCACTAGTAGCAGGAATTAGAGATTATTTTGAAGCTGAAGATACATTAAAACAAATTCAAATTATTGGTCCTGGGAAAGCAGGGGCAGAACTGGAAGGAAGTAAAGAGTTTGCCAAAAGCTTTATGCAAAGACATAACATTCCTACTGCATCTTATTCTACTTTTGATAAGGCTACATTATCAGAAGGACTTTCCTATTTGCAAACACTTACCCCACCTTATGTTTTAAAAGCAGATGGATTAGCTGGAGGAAAAGGAGTTGTGATCTGTGAAAATTTGCAAACCGCGGAGCAAAGTCTTATAGAAATGCTAAAAGATGAGAAATTCGGGGCTGCAAGTGAAAAGGTGGTTATAGAAGAATTTTTATCAGGTATAGAGCTTTCTGTTTTCGTTTTAACAGATGGGGAAAACTATAAAGTATTGCCAGCCGCAAAAGATTACAAAAGAATAGGCGAAGGTGACACCGGCTTAAACACAGGTGGAATGGGTGCAATTTCTCCTGTAAAATTTGCAGATGCTACTTTCATGGAAAAAGTAGAATCCAAAATCATTAAACCTACGATTGATGGTCTAAAGAAAGACAAAATTGAGTATCAGGGATTTATTTTTATTGGATTAATGAATGTTGGTGGTGAACCTTATGTTATTGAATATAATGTTAGAATGGGAGATCCAGAAACACAAGTAGTACTTCCTAGGCTGAAAAGTGACCTTTTATCCATTTTCAAGAGTATGAAAAATAAAAACTTGAAAAATGAGGAGTTTGAAATCAGTAATCAAACAGCGAGTACTGTTGTATTAGTTGCTGGAGGATATCCTGAAAGTTATGAAAAGGGAAAAGTTATAAAAGGATTGTCCGATGTTGAAAATGCAAAAGTTTATCATGCAGGTACCTCTCAAAAAGATAATGAAGTTGTGACTTCAGGTGGTAGAGTTTTAGCCATTACAGGAATGGGGGACAACCTAGAAATCGCTTTAAAAAATGCCTATGCAGCTGCAAATAAAGTTTGCTGGGATGATATATATTACCGAAAAGACATCGGCCAGGATTTACTGGCTTTAGATGAACAATAAAATAGATATTGAGGAAACTCAACGCAAGTTCACATTTTCTGACATACAGAAAATCAATTGCAAAATAAACTAAAATGAATATCCCTCTATTTTTCTTTTGAGGAATTGGTATTCATTTAAATTAAATGTAGAATGCTGTGATTAAACACAGCTTTAAATAGATATATTATGGGATGCTCATCATGCGGAACTAAAAATAAAGAGGGCACCACAACAGGTTGCCAAAATAACGGAGGATGCAGCACAGGCGGATGCAATAAAATGAATTCTTTCGACTGGCTGTCCAATATGGATTTTCCTAATTATGATAATTTTGATATAATAGAAATTAAATTTAAAGGTGGCAGAAAAGAGTTCTTTAGAAATATTCACAACTTAGAATTAGTAACGGGCGATGCAGTGGTAGTGGATGTGCCGAATGGTCATCATATCGGCTATGTATCCATGCAAGGTGAATTGGTTCGTCTACAAATGCAAAAGAAAAAGATTAAGAATGATGATGAAATAAAAGCCGTATATAGAATTGCTACTGACAAAGACCTTGAAAAATGGCATGAAGTCCAAAATAGGGAAATGCCAACCATGTACCGTGCCAGAGAGGTTATTCAAGAGCTAAAGTTAAAAATGAAGCTTTCTGACGTTGAATTTCAAGCGGATAATTCTAAGGCTACTTTCTACTATTCAGCAGAAGAAAGAGTAGATTTCCGTGAATTGATTAAAAAGTTGGCAGGCGAATTTAAAATCAGGGTGGAAATGCGTCAAATCTCTCTTCGCCAAGAGGCTGGTCGAATTGGCGGCATTGGAAGTTGCGGAAGAGAACTGTGCTGCAGCACCTGGCTAACTGATTTTAAAAGTGTTTCTACAAGTGCTGCCCGATATCAAAATTTATCATTGAATCCTAGTAAACTTTCGGGTCAATGTGGAAGGTTAAAATGTTGCCTTAATTATGAATTGGATACTTATATGGAAGCTTTAAGCGGCATTCCTGAAGTAGAAAAACCTCTTCAAACAAAAAGAGGTAGCTTGACCTTACAAAAAACCGACATCTTCCGTAAAATCATGTGGTTTAGCTATTCTGAGGATAATATTTGGCATCCTGTTAAAGTAGAAAGAGTAGCAGAAATAATTGCACTAAATAAGCAAGGTGAAAAACCAGATACCTTGATGGAAGATATTCTTGAAATTGAGGAATCAGTTCAAATCAATAGTGACCTAATTAAATTAGATCGTAAATTTTCTAAATCTAAAAAGAAAAAGAAAAAAGGCGGTAAATTTAATCCAAATAAGGTGAAAGCAGATAAGGGCGCCAATTCATCTAATAAAGATAAGCCTCAGAGCAATGCTAAAAAGCATAAAAACAAAAAAAGGTTTAATAAAAATAAAAACAGAAATAACCCTAATAACAAAAAAGAATAATGAGGGCATTTTACAGCATTATATTTTTAGCATTTCTTTTAATTTCATGTACGGAGGAAAGGTATTATGAAAACAATTACGATTTCCAAGATAGAATCTGGAATATGGATGAAACTGCAGTATTTAACTTCGAAATTGATAGCATTGAACTTCCATATCGAATCAAAATGAATGTCCGTAATACTATGGATTACCCATACAGAAACCTCTATATTAAGTATCAGCTAAGAGATTCTACCCGTTTAATGGAAGATCAATTGCTGAACTTAAAGCTTTTCGAAGCCAAAACCGGAAAACCTTATGGAGATCATCAAAGTGACCTATATTCTCATCAATTGATCTTACAAGATTCTGTTTTTTTTCCTCAAAAAGGGAAATATAAAATAGAGTTGAAACAATACATGAGAGAAAAGAAATTAGAAGGTGTTGTATCTACAGGCATCAGAATCGAACAGATAAAAAACTAATAAGCTGATTTCGATTTTACCTTCCTGCAAAACAACTTCTTAGTATCAAGTTGGATATTTTTCATCGAGAATAGAAAAGATTAAAATTTGTATTAAACACACTGAACTCAACCTTTTTGCGATTCACTTTTATAGTAATCAAATTCTTTTAATATCCTGACAGCAATATCGTATTCACTAGAACGCTTGATAAATGCTGGATCTAGATCTAGATATTGTATAAAATCCGTTAACTCATCACCTTTCAGCCCTGTTAATTCGCTTACTATTTCAGGATTATACTTTTTATTATTTGATATACTAGATTCCTTATTTGCTACTACTTGATAATACTTAAGCTTATTTTTATGAGATTTACTGATCTTCTTTACAATAAATGAAATAGGTTTGTTAATTGCATAACCAACAGAGTTTGTATAGTCTGGATCATAATTTTTCGGAATCTTCCCTTTAGCCTTTGCTGGCGGCATACCTGAAATCACAAAGCTATTATCTTTCTGAACACCCATTTTAACCAGTCTATTTCTGAAGTCCGCCTCTGTCTCTGGTAAATTACTAACTACTACTTCCTCTAATTGAATTTTGGCAGGATTTAAACCTATCTTTACAAAGTTTGAATTTTGAACTACAAACTGCTTCGTATTGTAATTTACATTTGAAACTACAAGGGTGTCCCCCATTTTAGCAATTAAATAAAATCTTCCTTTCTCATCTGAAATAGCCATTTTATTGGCTGTCGTATTTACTATATGAGCACCTTCAATTGGTAAGCCATCACTATTGGATGTAATTTTACCTTCTAGCTCTTGCGATTGACCTAATACCGCTATTGAAATAGAAAGAAGGAAGAGTATTAACAAACTTTTTTTCACTTCGACAAAACGCATTAAAGTAAGTTCTTATTATATTTTAATATTTTCAAAATCCAAGCCTTAAGCCCAAGTTTATTCCAGTTTAACCTTAAGTTGATAATCCTTATACGAATCTAAGATTGTTTTGACTATTTCATAATCCGATGAATTAAAAATAAAATTATAATCAAGATTAATATAACTCATGAAATCCATTAACTTTTGATTTTTCAAGCCAGTTAGTCTGGTTATCAGCTCCTTGTTATATTTCTTCTGATTTAAAATTATCTGTTCTTTCGATGCTTTCAATTCATAATAATCTCTTTTGGCCTTATGTTTTTTACCATATTTTTTAGTGAAATATGATATAGGAAGGGTGATTGAAGGATTAAACTGTTCATCTGCACCAAAAACAACTTCCGTTTCACGCTCATATTGTTTAGGAATTTTTCCTTTTGGTTTAGCTGGTGAAACTCCAAATGGAATAAAGGGATCTGTATCGATTATATCCTTCTTAATAACTCTCCTTTTAAACTCATGTTCGTCTTCTGGAATACTAGTTACTTTTACTTCTTTTAGTTCCACAACATCAGGATTTAAAGAAAGCACTTTGAAATTAAAATTTTCAACTACTATTTGCTTTGACTTAAATCCTACAAAAGAAATACTTAAAGTATCGCCTATACCCGCTACCATTTGAAATTCTCCCTTACTATTAGTAAACGCAATTTTATCCTTTGAAACGTTCAGAACATGAGCACCTTCAATACTTGTAAAATTCTCAGAAGAGAGAATTAGTCCTGCTACATGATTTTGGCTTAAAAGGGAATGAATGCCTATAAAGATGAATATTCCTATTAGTAAAATACGCATTTACAAACAAACGTATTAAAGAAAGGAATATTACTCAGTTGATCTATCTAACAGGCGTTTATCAATGTTTTTAGTAGTCTTAGCACCTAATTCTCTTAAAATTTCAGTTCTTCTTACCAAATTCCCCTTTCCGTCATAAAGCTTTTTCATTGCATCTGAATAACTATTTTGAGTGGTTTTCAAATTATTACCAACCTTCAATAAGTCGTCAGTGAAGTTTATGAACTTATCATATAAAGCTCCAGCTTGCGTAGCGATCTCAATTGCATTCTTATTTTGCAAATCTTGTTTCCAGATATAAGAAATAGTTCTTAAGGTAGCCATCAAAGTTGTGGTGGATACTAGCACAATGTTTTTATCTAGTGCTTTTTCATAAAGGCTATGATCTTCTTTTAATGCAATGGTTAATGCTGGTTCGTTAGCTATAAACATTAAAACATAATCTGGTTGATTAATATCATAAAGATTCTGATAATTTTTATCTCCTAAGGTTTTAATGTGAGAATACATACTATCTAAATGATTTTTCAAAAACCTTGCACGTTTCACATCATCATCAGCATCAAAATAGTTGCTGTAAGCTGTTAAGGAAACTTTAGAATCCAGAACTAAATACTTATCATCTGGCATTTTGATGATATAGTCTAATCTTTGATTATCACCTTCTTCATTTTTATAATTTTTCTCTTTCTCGTAATGAACTCCTTTTTGCAAAAAATATCAGATTTCTTAAAATAATTTGATTTTTCTTACATTTTTCTCCTCTATAATTATTTTAAATCAACTAAAAGGAGAAAAATATGAAATACAATGTTGGTAGAATTTGCAAAAATGTTGCATTTGCAACTACACTTGTTGCAGGGTTTGCAGTAAGTTCAGTTGGAAGCAGTTTGGATTATATCCACTTCCTGATCCCGGGAGGAGCCGGTGGAGGCTGGGATGGAACTGCTAGAGGAACAGGAGAAGCATTAACAGAGTCTGGTATGCTTAAAAGCGCATCTTTTGAGAATATGTCAGGTGGTGGTGGAGGAA
>QNXU01000055.1 GCA_003973485.1 Bacteroidota bacterium
GAGTCAACCCTTGGTTTTTGCGAAGGTCGTAAATCAATGCGCCAATTTTGAAGGCTTCAAAGCCTTCCTCAAATTTTTCTCTTTTTTCAGTTCCCCTTTCACCATATTCATGCTTTAGGTGATCTTCAAAATCTACTATTTTAGTCCTGTTCATCATAATATTGCTTTTGAAGCTTTTCTGCCAGTTTAATTTTATTTTTAGGTGTCTTTTGAGTTTTCTTTTGGAATCCATTTAACACCACTATTATTTTGCCTTTGTCGAAAAAACAAAATATCCTGTATATATTCGTTCCGGAAATTATCCTCATTTCATATAAACTGGTTCCTTTGATACTCTTTAGGTATTTTTCTGGAACTCTTTCAACAGTTTTTATTAGTTTAATTGTCCAGTTAATTCGGTCTTTAACTTTAGTATTTTGCTTATGGTAGAACTCCCAAAAATGTTCACCAAAGATTAGTATCTTTCTGACATCTTCATTTTGATTCATAAATTAAAGTTAGCTAATTAGGTAACAACTTACAAATTACAATGGTTCAAAATTTATAAAAGACTGACCATAAACTCCCATCCAAAACCTGTCAGGTTTACACTGAATTAAATTACAGTAAGGATATTCATACCTCTGTTCTTTCAAATAAAAAAACTGACAGGTTTAATATCAATGAATAATGGTTTATTGAGGCTTTTGTGCTTGATAATAGCCATATTGTTTAATTGCTTTTTCTGCGTTCTGATTTATTAACTCCCAATCTTTCTCACTTAGTCTTTTGAAGCTTTTATCGTTTTGATTTTTAATTTTCATGGAATTTCCATGAACCTGCATTTCCTGAGAAAATATGGTGGATTCAAATTTTTCAATTCCTAAGAATTCACAAATCTCTTGCGCCAATTTTTGGGGCTCAAGAGTAAAATCCTCATAACTTAATTCATACAAATTCTTAATCCGATCTTTTTCATTTTCAAATACGGTTTGAGAAGCTATCCATTGCTGAATACATAGCTCTAAAGGATACTGTGCTCCATATTTTTGGGCTTGTGCTCCCATAGGCTCTGCTTTACGCTGAATTCCTTCTGCTACTGCGTAAGGGTTTCTTCTGATATGAATAAAGTAAGCATCTGCAAAATAGCGCTGAAAAAAGCGAATTCTTAAAATATTAGCAATTGATTTCTCTACTATAATTTCTGTTTTTTTCTTCATAAAAAAAGCCCAGTGCCTTTTGATCACTTGAGCTGATTTATTATTTAAGCTTAAGTCTGCTGACTTAATCATTTGCCCACATTTCCACCACATCCTGCGCCAGCCAAAGTCCTCCGGTCTCTTCAATTGATTGGTAAGCATTACCCCTTCATCAGGTAAAACCGATAATTGAGGATGTTGACTGAGTAATTCAGCTAATAAAGTAGTGCCTGAGTTGTAGCAACCCAATATAAAGACCCATTTTTTAGGCTTTAAGGGTTTTTGAGTGAGGTTTAGAAAAGCATTTAAGATTGTGCTGTTTCTAAAACGTGTGTAAAAGCGAACCTTGAAAGATTTTTTACTCATTTATTAATTATTCTACTAAGCGTCTTTGACGCTAAAATTATCTCGCAAAGGCGCGGAGGCGCAAAGTTTTCGCAAAGGAAAATTAAAATATTTTGATTTATTATCTGCGTTTAGAAATGGTATAGCTTGAAATTGTACCGTCTATGTTAACAAAAAACTAACTCTGCCACTTCCGAGGAACTCGGAAAAGCGGGAAGGAGGAAAGTTTAGCGGGCCTGCTTGTGCAGACAAGCCAGCGTTGGCCTTGCGGGTTGAAGCATTAAACTTTCTTGAATTTTTGTTTCTTTTTGTTCAAGCAAAAAGAAAAAGTAAAAACATTCAATAATAGCCGAAACTAAAAAAAATAATGAAAAGCTCATCTCCTTAACATACTAAAGAGCTTTTTCCTCAACGGCAAAACCTTAGAATGCCACCCATTCAAAATAAACTTTAATTTCCAAAGCGGAGTATCATCATTTACGCTTAAACGCGAAATCCTCATAGGATTAATTTCCCCTTTATTCACTTTATGATCAAATAAAAAAGCATATTTAATCCCCTCTTCTTTTAAAACCTTTTCTGCCAATTCATTATAATTCCCATTGGGATAAGCAAAAATATCATAGCCATCCAAATGATGCTCTTCAAAAAAAGCTTTAGTTTTTCTTAACTCCTCTCTTAATTCTTCTTCTGTGCATTGATCAAACATCGGATGCGTAAAACTATGATTGGCAATGATTATGCCTGCATTTTGCATTTCTTTTAATTGCTCAACAGTTAATTGCTGCTGTTTTAATAGTGGTTTTTCGGAAGTACTTCTTAACTCCTCTAAAAAGGCTAATCTTTCGTGATTAGGAATTGATTTCAATCTCTTAAGCTCTACTGCTCCTTTTTCCTTTCCTAAATAATAAATCACTTCATCCCACCAAAAAGGTTTCTCAGTATTAATTAAGGAAGGCACAATAAATAAAATAGCGGGTATTTGGTATGGCTTTAGTAAGGGAAAGGCATTTTCATAAAAGGAGATGTGACCGTCATCAACGGTAATTAATACCTTTTGTGACTTTAAATATTTTAAATGATTTGTAAAATTACTTGTTGAGTTGAAAGTATGGTAGGCTAGAATTTTTCTGAATTCAATAATATTCATTAATTCTAATTGAATGTGTTATTAACATAACCAAAAGACCCTTTATAATTTATAATTTTTGCAGGATTTCCACTCACAACAGCATTATCAGGTACATCAAAGTTTACAAAACTTAAAGGCGCAATTAAAACATTATCCCCTACCTTAATATTTCCTACTACAACAGCATTAGCCCCCACCCAAACATTATTTCCTATCACTGGATATCCTTTTTTCTTTCCTCTGCTAATATACCCTATGGTAACACCCTGAGCAATATTAAAATTATCTCCTATAGAAGCGCGTTGATTGATTACAATATTACCAAAATGACCTATAAATAAGCCTTTTCCAATTTTTACTTTATGTGGAATTTGAAAACCATATTTCACTTTACAAATTTTCAAAAATACTCTTCCGAATAAGCCTATAGGATTTATGCCTGAAAAATTTTGAGCAGCTCGGAAATAAAATGAAAATCTAAAACCTGGTTTTGTCAAGAAGACTTTTAAAAACGAGCTATTATACCTAAAAAGATCATGTTTAAGAACTTGGATAAATCGATTCTTCATAAACAAAGCCATCAATAAATTTTTCAGTTTCTCAGTTGTTTAATATTCATTTTTCGTTCTGCCCTAATACTTCTTAAACTCCAAATATTTGTAATTAACGCTAAAGAATTTGCAAAAGCATGACTGAATTGAAATCTTACAACTCTTCTGAGAGTATTTACAAAATATTGTTTTAGTACCAGATAAAAACTACGAGAGATTGAATAATTAATGTTTAGTAACTTTACAAGGTAAAAGATCTTCCTCTTGTTTAAATACGTCTTGAAATTCTGAATTTCTCCAAAATCAATTTGTTTTCTGTTGTGGTAAATCAGACTATTTGCCAAATAAACTTTCTTTTTAAGATACTTTAATCTATTTACAAAATCATTGTCTTCCCCATAATGACGAAATAACTTTGAAAACAAACCAACTTCATTAAACAATGATGAGTTCAGAACCCAAAATGCCGCATTTACATTTTTTACCTCTATATAAAGATTACCTTTACTTTCATTGATAATTAATTTTCTTAGTAGTTCATCTTTAATTCTTTCTTCAAAATTTTTGTAAAACATTAGATCAAAATTATCCCCTTGGCCATTAAGATGAAAGGGGGAGATGATACCGTCTAAACGATTACTTTTATGAAGAACACATAATTTTGATATGACATCAGATTTATAAGAAATATCTTGATTGACAAGCGAAATATAGTCCATTCCTTGCTTCAAAAGGTATTTAATTCCAATATTATTAGCATAACCAAAACCAGTATTTCTGTCAAGTTCGATTAGCTTAATATCTTTAAAATCGGAACTATACGTGCGTATTTTTTTAAGAGTATCATCTGAGGAATCGTTATCAACAACAACAATTGATGGCTCTATAGTTTCATTTTTTAATGACGCAAATAGACTTTCAATATATGGCTCCCCATTATAGGTTACTATTATGATACCAATTTTCATTCGAGAATATTAGAAATTGAATTTTGAATACACTTAAAAGATTGATGTATTGAATAATTATCTACAGCATGCTTTCTTGATGAAGTACATAAATTGTTGTACTCCTTTTCAGAAAACTTATTTATTTTTTTCAACACAAGCTGGAACATATGTAAATCATTATATTTAAAACCATTAGTCCCATCTTCTACAAGTTCAGAGCTAGCGCCCGAATTCAAAGCAATCACTGGTTTACTAAATAAATTAGCTTCAATCAAAACCCTTCCAAAACTCTCATTTTTGGCGTTACTTACTAAAAAGTCAATATTTGTATATATATTTTCAATCTCCTTTTCAAAACCATGTAATACAACATTATTATTCTTCACAACGTCAGATAATAATTTCACATAGATCGGAGAACCATCACCGTATAAATGGACTTCAAACCTATCAGTTTCTAATTTACTAAGCTCCTTAATAATTTCTAATTGACCTTTTTGTTCGCATAGTCTGCCGACCATACCTAATCTAATTTTTGTATTACCAAAATTTGAATTATAAACTTTAATTGATGAATAATCATGAAATCCAATATAACAAACTTTCGAATTGGGATATTTAGCAGCTTTGTAAAAATTTAACAAATAATAACTATTGTATATTGCCAGATCCACATTTTTTAGGAAATATTTAAATATAAAGTAATGAGAATCAAAAAAGGAAAAGGTAAGTTCATTGTTGATTGTCTCACGTAAATGCCAAACAGTTTTTTTTCTCAACAAAAACCCACAGATCAGCCCTATTGGTGCCACAGAAGTGTTAACATAAATAAGACTTGGATTAATTCTTCTAACTAAGGAAAGGTGCCTACCTAAAACGCTTAAATTATATAGATTCCTCTCTAGTATATTTTTAAAAAGCCATAATTTTGAAATAATAACACTTTTTTTGTCATCATAAATTTTCTTATTATAGACCCATTTTTTGTGATTTAGAATATGATATTCTATATTTTTTGCTTCCAAGATTTCTGCAATGTCACCAGGCCCTGTTATAATAATTGAAACCTTACAATCCTTTAATTGATTGAATTCAAAAACTAAATCCAGCAATGATTTTGTTGCTCCATAGTTTGTGTGGTTATGCGCATAAAAAAGAATCTTCTTAGACTTTTTCATTTAAGATGCTATTATAAGAGTTCATTAAATTACTTAAATCCTGATCCCACCAATTGATTCGTAGTAAATGTTTTATTTGGTTCTCATTAAAACGATATTTGATAACCTTTGCAGGACTTCCAGCAACAATGGCGTAAGGAGGTATTTCACCTGTCACTACGCTATTAGCTGCAATCACTGCTCCATGGCTAACTTTGGCTCCTGATAATATCACGCATTGTGTTCCTATCCATACATCGTTACCTATTTCAATATTCCCCTTTGATTCAATATCATCTCTAATATCTGTTTTAAGGATATTCCTATGAAAATGATAAGTCGTAAAATTTGAAAACTTATGATCAAATTCTTGAAATTGAACATTGCGAGCAATACTACAAAAAGATCCAATTTTTACATCATTAATCTTTGCATATATATCTGTATTTGGACCATTTATGCTAGTGTAATTTCCGATATCTACTTTCGAGTTAGCATTAATTATTACTCCTCCTGCAATTTTGGTCCCTTTACCAATAGTTATATTCCCACTTATTCTTGCATTTTGTAATTTAACAGACTTATGAATAAAACTTTCTTTAGTAATTTTAATAACATTACTAGTCTTTGGATTCTTTTCTAAGTCATATCTCAACTTATTGAGAAATTTCAAATATATTTTATTTAATAATTTCATTTATATACTCTTTATAATTTACTTCTTCAAAATTAGAAGATTCGAGTGTTTTGTTATTCAACTCGAATAGCTTTAAGATAAATTCTTCTTTACTATATCCTGTAAATGAGTAAGCTAAATTTTGACTTATCAATTCTTGAAAAGAATCCACCCCTAATTGATCAATAATAATTGTTTTCACATTCATTAAAGCCGCTTCAGCGATTGTTCCTGAAAATTTAGAAATATGTATATCAGTGTTTGCTAAAATTTGAGCTAAGGGTATCGATGTAACCTCTTCTATTTTAACTACATCATAAACATCAAACTCTTTTAGCTTATACTTCAAATTATTAATTTCATTTTGGGTCATTCTAGGATGCAACCTGATCCACCAATTGAATTGAGAAGCTGTTTCTTTGATACTTTGATAAATATAATCAGGCAAAATCTCAACCAAGGGTTGTACTGTAATTAAAACGCTTGGTTTCTTTTGATCGAAAGAAAAATCTAATTCCTTATTTGCAGAAAAAGATAAGGATGGATTTCCTCCCTTAATTATCTTGTAATTTTTATGATTGATCTCCAAATCTTTTTTGGATAATTCATCCCAAACCCAAAAATGAGTAGGTAATGCATTATACCCTTTGTCTGGATGCTTTTGAATGTTGTAAGAAGTATGCAATAGCCCTTGAGTACCGTGTTGCATATCTACACAAGGGATATTTAATCCTCTTGCAGCTAAATTCATTCCATACATTTGGCTATTATAATAGCATAATCCAAAAGCTGCTTTTGCTTTTGTATTTTTTAAAAACCATTGAAAAAGAGATCTCCAATTCAGTATGTTATTTAGATTACTAAACACTTTACTTCTTAACAAACTAATATCAATCAGTTGTATATTCTCAAGATCTTTTAAAAAATTTGCAAACCCTTCATTTTGCCTCAATATATTCCAACTTTTATTAAAGCTGCTACTCTTTGTAAATGCAGGCAAATAAATTGCTAAATCTGTAACTCTTTCCTTACCATAAATTTTCCTTTTGGGAAGTTTCTTATATTCTGCTAAAACATAAGAGCCTTCTGTTTGATCCATAATCGGATCAAAATAGCGATTAATAAATTCCCCCTTATAATTAATTCTATGAGATGGTGCTCCAGAAAATACAATATCGGCTTTAGGGATATTTTTGAAATTGACATAATAAAAAGCTTTTATCCTTTTTAATACACCTTTGATTTTATTTTTAAGTATAAGATTCTTAGAAGCTTGTTTATTCTCTTGCTGTTTGGATTTTTGAAAATGATAAAAGAAAATATTCTTTTTAATGATTGGCCAGACCTGTACGCCTTCCATTTGCCATAAATGGACATCATACTTTAATTCCAATTCCTGGAGCTTGTCTACTAAAGCCTTTCTACTTTGATAGTCCATTTAGTTTTTTGTTAAACCTAAAAATAATTAAGCCACTAATTGAAATAGAAGCAATAGATATTAATAGTTTATACATAATATCTAAATCCCGTAAAAAGTAAACTGCAATTGTCAAAGCAATCGTTATGGATATCCATAGAATAGGGTAATAATTAATATCCGATATCTGCTTAAATACTTTAAAATAAAATCCAGCATAGCCCATAAACATATAGGCTATAAAAGTAGTAATAGCAGCCGCCTCAAATCCATAAATAGGTAGCAAAATTATATTAAGAATTACATTTATAAGACCCGCTCCCAATGTTACTTTCCATAGAACGTTAGTTTTTTCGGTAAACATTAATTTAGCGTTTGCACCAAAATACATCGGGCGATAATTATAGGCCATGACTATAACGATGCCTAGGTAATACATTTTGGCTAAAGTGTCATTCCTGATTAAAAAAGAAAAAGCCTCTTTCATCCACAGACTCAACAAAAAAGTAATAGTCAAAAAAGCAACTTGCAATATGAAAATCAAATTGGAAGCGGCCTTATCCTTTCCTTCTTTATAAAACTTATTCAGCATGGGCCCAATAGCTAATCCACTTGCAGTACCAAGTGTATTGGTGAATTTACCAACGGTATAAGCTACATTATATTTACCAATATTAGAAGTACTTATACCACTAACATCCATCACCATTTTATCAGAATTCTCTAATAGATAACCAGAATAATAATGCGGCACCATCGGTAAAGATACTTTAAGTGATTTTTTAATAAACCGCCACTTAAAATTAAATATGGGAGTCAACTTTAAAATGAAATTTAGTGGATAATAAAATGAAAGATTTCTAACGACCCCAACTATAAATGATGACCAAAACCAACCCATAAAGCCCATTTGATAATGTACAATAAATAATACATTGAGACCTATTGATAAAAACCCAAATATGACAGACCTAGTAGCTATCTGCATGGGCTTTTGTGATAATTGATAGTAAGTGCTACAAATGTTAGATGTAGGGCCAAAAAAAACAATAGGTCCTATGTGCAAAAAAACAATTAACCATTTTTGATCGTAGGCTTCCGCTGGTATTATTAAGTAAATTAATCCACCTAGGATAAATGCATAAACAATATTCCATAAACTTAAAAACCCATAGAGCTGCCGCCAAGCCCATTTATATTGATTAGGCGACTTAAAAAATGAATTAACCAAAGTTATACGTAACCCTAAAAAACTAAAGACCGCAATGGCTGAAGTATAAGCAGTTAAAACACCAGCTACCCCATAATCTAGTTCCGTCAATTCCTGTGTGATTAAAGGAAGCGAGAAGAAACTAGCTACCTTGGTTATTTGTGGAGCTAAACCATAAATGGCTGTGTGAGAAAAGAGCTTTTTAAGCATTATATTTTTTGTACCTTATTAGTTTAGCTGGGACACCTCCAAAAACAGCATTATCAGGAATATCCTTAGTAACTACTGAGTTTGCGCCAATAACTGCATTATTTCCAATTGTTATCCCAGGATTAATAAACACATTAGCTCCTATCCACACTGCCTTACCTATTTTAACATCTCCAGTGTATTTTTTTAGATTACTGTAATTCTCAAAATTTTGATCAGCAATAGCAGAAGACGAATAGATTCTGACATTATGTGAAATTCTACAATAATCACCTATTTGTACTGACACTCCTTCATCTGCTAGAATAGTTGAATAATTTCCTATATAGGAATTCTGACCACATTTAATATTCCCAGTCCCATAAAATATTATATCATCGCCATTAAACGAAAAAGAATCATCTATGTCAAAGTTTTTACGGTACTTTAAATATTTCGCTATTTTTGCTTGATTTTTTCCTATCAAATAAAATTTCAAAAGTATTTTCAATATAAACTTTTTCATTTTGGTAGTAGTATATTCTTAAATTAGAAAATGCTTCTTTTTTTAATTTTCTCTATATAGCAGTCCAACCACCATCAACAACTAAATTTTGACCAGTTATATATTTAGCCTCATCTGACAACAAAAAGCTAACAGCAGGTGCAATATCCTCAGGATTTCCCATTCTTTTCATAGGTACTTTTTTCTCATATGCTTTGACAAAAGATTCAGGTTGATGGTTGAAAATACCACCTGGAGAAATTACGTTTATTCTAATTCCATCTTTACCATATTTACTAGCGAGATACCTTGAGAAATTAATTAAGCCACCTTTTATTGCTGAATAAGCAGCTGGAGGATTGATAGGCGTATTCTCATAAATAGTAAAATCATTTCCTACTACTCCATAAATGGAGGCTATATTGACTATTACTCCATTTTTATTGTCTAAAAATGAACCAATGACTTGTTGACAGCATAAAATATAGCTGTTCAATTGCCAATCTACATTTTTCTTTAATGAGTCTTCAGTGATTTCCAAAAAATCAGACCCCCAATCATCGGTACGAGGATAAGCATTATTTACCCATCCGTCCAGCTTATTATATTTTTTTAGAATATTTTGAATAGCATTTCTTATTTCACTTAACTGAGTTATATCATGAACCAAATCATGCTCATCACTACCGTGAATATCAATACTAACTGCAACTCCCCCCTTTTTCTGAATATCTCTGATTATAGCCTGTCCTATTAATCCTTTTCCGCCAGTAACCGCAATAATTTTATCTTTTAAAATCTCACTCATTTAAGCATACTTTTAAGGTTTTAACCCCCGATTCAATATCATTTTCGGGTTTATCCGCTTTTGTTTCTATAATTTTCTGTGCATCTTCATAAGCAAA
>QNXU01000382.1 GCA_003973485.1 Bacteroidota bacterium
TTTGGGAATGAAATGTTGGGCAGCGTCGATTTTTGAAACAAATAAAGCCTCGGAATTATAGTGCGAAATTTTCAAAAGTTTAAATAAACGATGCAGAAGTATAAAAACCTTGGACTTGCAATAGTAATCATCGTAATTGGTTACAACGTATATGACTACTTTAAAGTAAAAAAGGATGTTCAAAAAGATGTAATTGAAGAATGCAGCAAGAAATTCAGAACTTCCAATCCAGAAATTGCCAAAAAAGTCGCAGATAAATACTGTGAATGTGTCTTTGATAATCTTGGAGAAAAATATAAAAACTCGAATGTAGGAGCTAAAACAATTCTTGAGAAAGAACAGTCAATAATGCAAGACTGTTTTGACAAGGTGAAACAATGAAAAAAAAATTCAAAGTTCAAATAAACGATTACAATAAGAATGAAATACTATAACCTTCTATTTTACTTAGCCTTCTTTTTTTCTCTAACCGTTAAAAGTCAAAATTTTGAAATTGGTATGAGGACTGGGTTAAACTTTGCAACATTAAGAACTGGAGATAACACTGGATCTAATAATACAGGGGCTACCGAGTCTTTGACTAGGCTCAATTTATCCATTACCTCTGAATACACATTATCAAACCATTTTGGACTGGACGCCAGTTTAGGCTATCAAGGCAAAGGAGGTGGGGACTTTGATGAGGAAAGCATACTAAGAGTTGGGATAGACAATTTTAAACGTAAATTGGATTATTTAAGCGCTTCAGTTCTAGTGCGATATTATCCACTAATGAATAGTGATCCATTTCAACCTTTCATTACTCTAGGTCCAGGATTTTCCTATTTGATTAAGACTGATGAACTTGGAAATGAGATTGTGGAAGAAAACATTCGAGGTAAACTAGATATTTCATCTATTGCTGGAATCGGGGCTAAGTTTTCTTTGAACGAGAACCTTAAGTTTGAAGTATTAGGTGTATTTGACAGAGGATGGAGTAAAACTATTCGACAACAAAATGAAAGCCTATTTAATCAAATGTTCTGGTTTTCTGTTGGACTCAAGAAAGATATTTGATGAATTAATATAAGTACATATTGAATCAAACAAAGTTCAAATAAACGATAATTGACAGTTCTTCAAGACTGTCGGGCCAAATGATGAAATCATTTTATCCAAAGAAACTTTCAAAGAATTGGAAAATAGTCTGGATTCTAATGCAGCTTGCAATGATTGGCATTGGATATTATCTATTTGTATACAAATCCTATGGATACAAATCATGGAATGACATGATTGGTGGGACAATGGCTATGCTAGGTGTTATTTTAGCTTTAATGACTTTTGTTGATAGCCCTTATAAAAGTGGATGGTATGAAAAAAAACGTTTGAAATTTTACTTCCTCTCAGTATCGCTGGGAATTACTTCAATTTTTCTAATGGTAAGTCAGAGAAGTAGCTTTTATGAGAAAGAGGCAACAATTCCAACATTTGCTGAGGTAATTGGGAAGGAACGCGTACGTGGATTTGGCAGAAGAAGCGGTAATCGAGTTCGGGTTTACGCCACGATCCAATATTTTGACAAAGGAAAGGAAATCATTCAAAGACTTTCAGACTATGACGACCGTTATGTAGTTGGACATTATGTGCCCATCAAATATTCGGAAAATCAACCTGAACTTTTTAGGATTGATCATGAATTTGAAGAATAGCTAAGATGTAAGAGTTCATTGTGATGTGTACTCCATTCATTTTTCACAGTGATTATATTCTTAAAATAGTCAATAAGCAGCAAGATATTTTTGTCCCAAATTTATAAATGCATTCTAGAACATTGAATCCAAGATTGAACTTAAATTACAGTTAAACGCCTTTTATCCCATTTGAATTTTCTTACTTTTATTGGGCAGCAATGTTTGCCGTAATCTCCCCCATTGTTTGTCGGAAGGCTGCCGAACCCCGGCCAATACAATTGATAAAACGTTAAAAACCAATTTTCAATGAAGCTATTTACGTCCGTTTTGATATTGATCATATCAATAAGTTGCCGTGGCCAAGTAGAGGAAAAATTCAATTTGGGATTTGAAGACCAGGAAACTGGGAATGACCTATCAGATGGTTGGTTTCAATGGGGAGACCATATACTGACCATAGATTCTATGGCACACACAGGAGCAAGGTCTGGTAAGATCACTTCCACCCAAAACGGTGACTTTGGAAGTATAGCGTACAAAATTCCCGCCAAGTATCAAGGTAAGAGCATAACCCTTGAGGGATATATGAAAACCAAGGATGTCCATGATGGGTTTGTAGGTTTGTTGATGAGAATTGATGGCAATGGTTCTGCCCTGGAATTTGATAACATGCAAAAACAGAATATCACGGGGACCAATGACTGGACAAAATATACCATAACCCTTCCCTATCCGAAGGGAGCTGAATATATCTATGTTGCAGGTATATTGGTGGGCAAGGGTGAGGCTTGGTTCGATGATTTCACATTGACCATCGATGGCAACGACATCCAAACCCTTAAAGAGGTCGAAAGGGAACTTGCCAAAGCGGAATTGGACAAGGAATTCGACTCAGGATCCAAGATTGATTTGTCCAACGTGACACCTAACGGCATAGAAAATTTGGAGTTGTTGGGACGGGTTTGGGGTTTTCTCAAATACCACCATCCAGAAATAGCCAAGGGCAATTATAATTGGGACTATGAACTCTTTCGGTTTTTGCCAAAATATGTTCTAACCAAAAGCGAGGTAGAGAGAAATACTCTATTAATTGAATGGATTGATTCCTTGGGTGATTTGAAAAATTGTTCCAAATGTGAACCCACTAGTGAAGACGCGGTGATTCGCCCTGATCATAATTGGATTGAGGATCAAGATGCTCAACTCAAAGAAAAGTTACTGGATGTGTACAATAGCCGTTCCCAGGGAAAGCATTATTACATAGGGATGGCACCTGGCGTTCGTAATCCAATATTTAAAAATGAAGAGGCATACTATCTCATGCCTTTTCCCGATGATGGATACAGATTGCTTGCGCTATATAGATTTTGGAACATGATTCATTATTTTTTTCCATACAGGCATCTTACCGATAAGGATTGGAACACGGTACTTGGTGAATACATTCCAATCTTTCTAAATGCCAAAAACGAACTCGAATATGAAATGGCGGCCATCCAGCTTATTGGGGATGTTCAAGATACACATGCCAATATATGGGAAGGTGCAGGGAAGCTAAATGCTTGGAAGGGGTCAAATTACCCCCCAGTTCATACTCGCTTCATTGAAAATCAATTAGTAGTAACGGATTTTTATAATGAGGAACATAGAGGTAAGGTTGGATTGGAAATAGGAGACGTAATCACCGAGATCAATGACATACCCGTGTCCGAAATAGTGGAAGAGAAAGCTAAATATTATCCGGCTTCCAACTATCCTACAATGCTTAGGGATATCTCAATGGACCTTTTGCGCTCGAATTCCGATGAAATTGAAATAAAGGTACAATTAGGGGAAAATAAAGTAAAGATCAAGTCATTAAAACTATATCCAAAAGATAGCCTTGACATATACCGATGGTATAGAAGAGATGATAGAAAATCTTTTAAATTGCTTGATAACAATATTGGCTATGTGACCTTACAAACCATTAAGGATGAAGATATATCCGAAATTAAGAAGCAATTCAGAGACACAAAAGGTATAATCATGGACATCAGAAATTATCCTTCAAAGTTTGTCCCATTTGTATTAGGAAATTATTTTGTCTCTTCCGCTACGCCTTTTGTAAAGTTTACCCACGGGTCCGTAGACAATCCTGGTGAATTTACTTTTGAAAAAGAGTTGAAAATTCCAAGTAAAGGAGATACATACCAAGGAAAATTAGTGGTTCTGGTCAATGAACTTACACAAAGTCAAGCTGAATATACCTCTATGGCTTTTAGGGCAGGAGACAATACCACCATAATTGGCAGTACAACTGCAGGAGCTGATGGTAACGTTTCCCCGATATATTTGCCTGGTGGAATGAGAACCATGATTTCAGGAATTGGGGTATATTACCCAAATGGAGAAGAGACGCAAAGAGTTGGTATTGTTCCGGACATAGAAGTCAAACCGACCATTTTAGGAATCAGGCAAGGCAAGGACGAACTGCTGGAAAAAGCTATTGAAATAATCAAAAAAGAAGAATAAGTTCAAATAAACGATGACAGAAAGGAAGTCTAATTGTTGTGAAATGATGGAAATCTTCACAACATTTAATTGTGATTTACATAAAGATAAATATGAATGCCCTGATACTTTAATAGACCATAATACTGAGTCGGATGACTATTCCATTATCATTCATGATGGTGGAACTTCAGGAATAGAAATCAATTTTTGTCCTTGGTGTGGGACTAAACTATAAATTTTGAGATTCAAGAAAAGTTCAAATAAACGATTCCTAAAACATTCCTGATATAATTCCCTTTGCCAAATTTTCAATAAATATGCACCAATAATGTGTTAGAATGCGTATATTGTATGTAAATACCATTATTATGGCAACAATAAGAAAATCATTAACTATAACTGCTGCCCAGGAAGAGTGGATAAAATTACAAATCAAGAATGGTGGCTTCGCAAACGATAGTGAATACATCCGACATCTAATACGATTGGATGAGGAGCGCAATAGGGAGTTTTTAATCACTAAGGCGGCCATACAGGATGGTTATGATAGTGGCGTAAGTTCTAAAATCAGGTCTGTTGATGAAATTATTGAAGCTGCGATAGTTCGTAAAAGGAACAGAAATGCCTAGATATTATTTATCATCCAAAGCGGATGACGATATCGATGATATAGTGGATTATACCTTGGAAACTTGGGGTGAATCACAGACGCATATCTATGTTACCGAATTATACCAATTTTTACAAACTCTGGCAGATAATCCCGATCTTGGCCGAAGTGCTTCAGAATTTGCGGCTCTACTTAGAAGATACAACTATAAGGCACACACAATTTTTTACGAACCAACTGAAAAGGGCATATTAGTCGTTCGCATTTTAGGACAAGTAAGAGATTTCAAAAGACATCTTTAACAGATATTTATCTGATTAAAAAGTACAAATAAACATGCAGAAAATAAGCGTAAATTTTGGCATACTATTGGAAATTGTCGAGGACTGGATAAGGAATGATTTGATTGCCAATCGTATTACTGCCAGGATTGTCAATGGGGAAGAGACGGTGGAAACAACCATTGACGGAGCTTATTTTGTTGAAAATCATAAAACGGTTTACTTGGTCATGCGGCGGCGGGAGCAGGAAGACCTTTTTGATGATGACGGAAACCTTCTCAATGATGAAACTCCGAGCGGTATTCATGAAAATCTTCGAGAACTGGAAAAACTAGGCGTAGATTACAGTACTCCGATTGAAATAGAGATATGGTTCTCAGATGGTGAGGATGATATTCAGTACCGGTTGGAGTGCCATCAATACTATGTCAGCAATGAAAGGTTGGCCGTTATCCATTTTCTTGGTCGTGAAGAAGATGAAGATAAGGATGAATTTATAAACTTTCTGCACGAACAATATTAAGTTTAAAGTTCAAGTAAACGATAGCTGACCAACCTATTAGCGAGGCGTATATGCTCACTCTAAATTTTTAAAAAGAGCCGTACACATCACAAGTGGTGCGAAAAAGTATTATATTGCACCACAAACATGGATTTATGGAAACAGTTAGAAAGTCAATCACTTTTACAAATCAACAAGATGGTTGGATAAAGCTTAGGGTTCAATCAGGTGACTTTACCAATGATAGTGAATATATAAGGGATTTGGTAAGAAAGGACCAGGAAGAGAACATGAAACTCGCGGAACTTAAGGCCGCAATTGATGATGGATTGCAAAGTGGCAGAAGTAGTCTCAAAATAAATGACATTATCACAAAAGTTGATAATGGGGAATTATAATTTATCTACCAGGGCCCAATATGACTTAGTTGGCATTTATAAATATGGTATAAAGTTTTTTGGTCCTCAACAGGCCTCCAAGTATTTATTGAATTTGGAAATTTTTTTAGAGGAACTCGCCGAACGCCCAGAATTGGCCAAAGATGCATCGGCCATTTCCGGTCCTTTAAAATACTACAGTTATAAAGCTCATGTCATTTTCTACCAATTTGATAGTGACAACGAAATTTTTATTGTTAGGGTGTTGGGCCAACGCATGAATTTTATTGAGCATCTTTAAAGTTCAAATTAACGATAATTGAAAGTATCAAAATCTGACATAATCGAGTTAATTGAAGATGAGAAAACCGACAGTTTTACGAATCACTTAAATGCCATATTAAAATGGGGTTTTCGTCCCACTGGTGAGATACAGAAACGAGAAATAAGAGTTTGGAGACAAAATGTTTGGAATGGGGTGTTTTATCCCATTTTTAAATTCCACCTAAACAACGATGGATATTTAGTGAAAATCACAGACAGAATTAATCCAGTTGGACTGATTGTTTACATTCTTTTATGTGCTGTGGTTTCCATTCCTTGGTTATATTGGATATTTGATGATTATGACCCAGCTTCTCACTGGATCCAAATTATTACCTGGGTTGTTTTCTTCGGGATTTTTGGTTTGATAAGCTTCAAAATCTACCAAATGGAGAAGAAAATCCAATTGAGTCAGATTTACGAAATTTTGGAAATCGAGGTGGAAGGCGATAAATTGGAGGATGAATGGGGGATGAAAAAAATACTGTTGAGAATCATTACCTATGCTCTCTCTTTTTTATTGATTGCCGTTTGCTTCATTTTCGTCATTCCAAGCGGTAATTATCTAATTGCACTGGCAACGTTATTAATTGTTGGAGTTTATTTATACTCAGACTTGAAAATATTACTAAAGAAAGGCAAGAAGAAACAATGAATACATTGTATGATTATAGTAAACAAAGTTCAAATGGATGAGCCGGATGGTCAAGGCCACCAAAAACGGAAAATGTGAGCCACTCAATATTTGGTTTTAGTGAGTTGAAAATTAGATTTTTGTGTTGGTTTTGAGGGTGTTCAATTTTGACCGGCGAAGGGAGTATAATATGTCCGGCGTTTCCACCTGAGTTCACAATACAGCTTCTTTAAATACTATTTTGCGATGATAACCTCCACATCTTTTTCCTTAAGCATTTTTTCTGCCCTCGGTGGAATTCCATCATCTGTAACCACATAGTGAACTTGTTCGAAACTACAGATTTTGCCAAGCCCGCGTTTGCCAAACTTTGTGCTGTCGGCTAGTACAACCACAATTTGTGCAGATTCTATCATTTTTTTGTTCAAAGGGGCCTCTGTAAGGTTGGTTATAGAAAAACCGAAATCAAGATCAATCCCGTCAACACCCAAAAACAGGATTCTTGAGGAAATCTCCTTAAGGGCCTCCTCTGCAGCGCTACCGGTAACAGACGAGGAGTTTTGCCTTATGACCCCGCCCAATTGATATACCTCTATAAAAGGACGATTGCAGATTTCCATGGTGACCTTTACCGCTGGAGTAATCACGGTCAAGGATTTCTTGGGTTTTAGAATATGGGCCAACTGAAAAACTGTGGTTCCTGAGCCAATGATTATGGAATCGTTTTCCCCGATCAGTTTTAAGGCTTCTGCCGCAATCTTTCTTTTGGCCTCTACATTGATGGTTTCCTTTTCATTGATGGTCCTTTCATTCATATAGGGATTGTTCAATGAGGCCCCACCATGTGTCCGGAACAGTAATTTTTTATCTTCTAGGAGTTTCAGGTCCTTTCTGATTGTTACTCCTGAAACATTTAATTCTTCACTTAGATCATTTATTTTGACCCTTCCATCTTCTTTTAGCTTCTCTAGGATGGCACTATGTCTATCGGTAATATCCATGTTATACAATCATTAAGGTGCAGTAAATATCAAACTAAATTTAAAACGAAACATATATATAATAAAAGTACAACCTTTATTTAAACTCAACTTAACAAATATAGTTTTATTTTGTTTCATAATGTATAATTAATGAATTTTATGGGTTTATATTTGTTTTATTTGATTTAATTAACTTAAATTTACGGTATCCATAAAAAAGGATGCGCATGCAATGTTTCCATTTTGTTTAAGAATGGACCAAAAAGATTACTAAACCAAACAATTTTTAGAAAAGATGAAAAGTAACTTAAATGTATTTATCCTTCTTATCTGGTCATGTTTTTCATTCCATGCCATGGCACAAGAGTTGAAGATTGCCGGAGAGGTTTTGGATGAAGAGGGGGTTCCGTTGGCCGGGGTGACAGTTGGGATCAAAGACACCAACCAAGGTGCCATTACGGATTTTGATGGACATTTCCAATTGGATGTGCCATCCCAGAACAGTATATTGGTGTTTTCTTCCATGGGATTTAAAACCACGGAAGTTACAGTGGGATCAAGCAAGAACTTGAGGATAGTGCTGGAAACGGATACGTATGCCTTGGATGAAGTAGTGGCAATCGGTTATGGTAGGGCAAAGAAGAAAGACTTGAGTGGTTCCATTGCCACCGTGGAAGGGGATGTTCTGGCGAAGAGAAACACCACTCAAGTGGCCCAGGCCTTACAAGGAACAATGCCTGGGGTTATGGTGACCCGAAGTAACTCACAGCCCGGCGCAAGTGCCACCATTCGGGTGAGGGGGATAACCACCATCGGTGACAGCGATCCGTTAATAATTGTTGATGGAGTCCCTGTTGCCAGTATAAATGATGTCAATGCAGCGGATATTCAGGATATCTCGGTATTGAAGGATGCCGCATCCGCCTCAATTTATGGAGCGCGAGCTGCGGCGGGCGTCGTGTTAATTACCACCAAGAGGGCAAGGACCCAAAAATCAAGCCTTACCTACAATGTGACTTATGGTATTGACAAGCCCACCTCATTTCCTGATATGGTGGGTGTGAAGAGGTATCTTGAAATGATCAACGAGTTTACATGGAACGATGCAGGAAATCCAGAAGGTGGTGAATATTCCCTCTACACCGAAGAAGAGGTGAACAATTGGGATGCGCTTCATCAAGATAATCCCAACCAATACCCCTTGACCGATTGGACCGACTTGATGATCAATGATTATGCACCGCGCAGTTCCCACAACCTTTCATTTGCAAGCGGAAACGAAAATTTTCGGACACGGGCTTCTTTAAACTATGAACAGGTGGATGCCCTGTATGACCACAATTCCTTTGAAAGAATCATGACCAGGGTCAACAATGAATTTACCATTTCCAAAAAGCTTAAGGCAAATGTTGATCTGTCCTATATATACGAGGTGAGAAAGGCCCCAACCATCGATCCTGTCGTTTCTGCCCAACGGTATCCAGATATCTTTGCGGCGCAGTGGGACGATGGCAGGATAGGAATGGGCCAGAATGGATTTAATACCTATGCGCGTTTGCACTATGGAGGTTTTGACAATGTTTGGAGGAACAAACTGAACGCTCGATTGAGTTTGGCGTATGAACCTGTTGAGAATTTGGTTTTCACAGGTGTTTTTGCACCCTATCTGTATAATACAAAGGGCAAAAGGTTTGAAAAGCAAATCTCATACTATGATGCGGATGATCCATCACAGTTTGCCGGCTACATTTCAAACGCGGAAACTACCAATCTATATGAGGCCCGAAACGATGGAAGGAACCTGACCACCCAGTTTTTGGTGAACTATTCCAAGGATTTTGGGGGATATAAGCTCGACTTCCTGGGAGGTTATGAGGGTTTTTCCTCTTTTTCTGAAACCCTGGATGCCAGTGCTGAGAATTATACCCTCAGAAACTATCCTTATCTAAGCCTTGGGCCGTTGGATTATATGATAAATGCGGGAGGGGCTACCGAAACAGCCTATCGTTCTTATTTTGGAAGGGTCATGTTTGACTATAAGGGGAAGTATCTGCTCCAATCGAACGTTAGGGTAGATGGTTCTTCCAGGTTCCATCCTGATTATAGGTGGGGTTCGTTCCCATCAGTATCTGCCGGTTGGGTGGTGTCCGAAGAATCGTTTTTTCCTAAAAATTCAGCAATCTCTTATCTAAAGTTGAAAGCCAGTTGGGGAGAGTTGGGGAATGAGCGGATAGGAAATTATCCCTACCAATCGACCATCGGCTATTCGGATGCACTGTTCTATAGAGGAGGACAAGTGGTTTCTGCAACAACCGCTG
>QNXU01000383.1 GCA_003973485.1 Bacteroidota bacterium
CATCATCTTCATGAAATCTTTCTCTAGCCAATCCAGAATTAGGCTCTGCGCCCTCCCAGAAATACTGGAACGTTTGATACTGCACTAAATTCAGCAATGAATCCTCATCAATATTGGCAAGCTTTTCATTTTGCTCCTCTTGCTTTTTTGGAGTTGAACAAAAAGTAAAAAGTAAAATTGTGGTAAGAAGTAAAAGTAAATTTTTCATCTCAATTATATTTTAATAAGTAAATCCTAAATCAGTTAATCCTTTTTGCACGTCAGGATCTTGCATGAAAACATCCCAAATTAACCCAGTTCGGTAGTTTTCAATCATGGTAATAATCGGTCCTTGGTCTATGGCCAAATAGGAATCTGCATACCAATCTTGTGTTACATTAAAAGCATCATAAAACCCATATTCTCCCCATAATCTATCGCCTAGCAAATAATAAAAGTGCTCTATTGCTTTCATTGATTGCGCTGGAGTATAGGGAATGGAAGAAATAGCAGCAGTTGGCGTAATCACACCCAAATCATTCTCTGGAGAGTGTGCATTATATCCTTCATGATTATCGCTGGCCGTCAAACCCCATGAAGATTCAGCATAGCCTACAAAATTATTAGGGTTATCAATACAATAAGCTTGATTAATTAATGAATGTGCCTGATTTTGTTCCCAATATTGTGCATATTGATCTTGAAGATTACGAGGATCCAAGCCTAAAAAGGAATAATGAGCAAAGAATAGTGGTCCTCCCCTGTCTTCTCCCAATGGTAATGTAATATCATAAAATGAATTGCCGTTCACAATTCCTCCGCTTCTTGCCCAGCCTGCATCATATACTGATTTTTCAATAGAATGAGTTGGAGAAGAAGCTGCCAGCACATAAATAATCAAGCTTTCATTCCAACCTCTAATGGGTAAGTTCATAGCCCATTCATTTTGAGGCGACCAATGCCAATAAAGTACATCCTCTCCACCTTTAGTAAACCAATCCCATTCCACTTCTTCCCAGAGTGTAGTGATTTGATTTATAATGGCTAGTTCTTGAGCATTTGTTTCATTCAAATATTGTCTTACTGTCAGTAATCCTTGAATCATAAAAGCAGTTTCCACCAAATCAGCTCCATCATCTAAATCGCTAAAAGGAATGGTAGCACCAGTATTTCCGTTCATCCAGTGTGGCCATACTCCATGAAAACGGTCAGCTTCTGCTAAAAAGTTTACGATTTTTTCGAAACGATCTACCCCTTCAGATCGAGTAATAAATCCTCTTTCAATTCCGACTATGATGGCCATTAAACCGAAGCCAGAACCGCCAATAGTGACTAAATCACCTGATGTATTCCGTTCTCGTGTCAATCCACTGTTAGGATGTGCAAAATCCCAGAAATATTTAAAGGTCTGTTCTTGAATTTTGGTTAAAAGATCCTCATCAGAAATTTCATCAAATTTATAGCTTGAGTCTAATTGAGTATAAAATGATTTTTCAAATCCCGAAAATTTAAAACCACTTTCACTTTCTAAACTAGAAGAAATTCTAAAATCGTACTTTACTAAATCTCTTGCAGGTTCTTGTGGCTGAATTTGTAATGTTTTTTGGTCTTCAGAAAGCTGATAATTTAAAGGCAAGCGGGCTCCTTTGTTGAGTAAAGTTATAAAATCGTCAAAATCTGTTTCTGAATTAAGGTTTTGATCAAATTCTAATGTCATTTGTGGATTAAGTGAAATATTTTGAATTCTATTACTGGACTGCAAGGAAATCCCTTCAATTTCCGCACTCAACAATTTGAATTCACCTTGCTCGGTTTGAAATTGGTAGGTAGCTCCAGGAAATTCTTTATTGTTTGCAGATAGAATTGCTCCGAGGGTAACTGTATAAATGGTGCTATTTTGAAAATCATTTTCAGGCAATGCTGAAATAGTTTTATCTTCATTAAGATATGCAAAGGTTAGTGGCACATTTCCTCCCTCAGTCGAAATGGAAATGTTTTCTTCTGCTGAACTTCTATCCAAAGGGTCAGAAAATTCGATTACAAGCCCTTTATCAAAAGGAGCCGATTCTATCATTTCAGTAGCTACTAAGTCAACAGTACCAATTCTAATGCTTTTCAATTGCAACAATCCTAATTCATCAGGCTGTTGCTCCTCCTGACAAGAATACAGACCTCCACTGAAAAGGATTAAGAAAATTAGAAATAAAAAGGACTTAGCTGAATTAAACATTTTACTTATACTGAAAAGAAAAAGCAGAGGCATTTTACAGCCCCTGCTCTATGAAAAAAACAATTAAACTATTATGGTCTTTCGGCATCATATAATTCTGCAACTTCTTCAGCAGAATAAGCTCCATGAATTATCCTAAAATCATCTAACCATCCTTTGAAGTGTTGTGAGGTAGATATATCATAACCTCCCCAAGGCTCATTATCCCACATTGTACCAGCTCTAGATTGAACAAATCCAAAAGCTAATTCATCAACAACCTCTGGTTCTTCTCCTCTATAAGTTACACCAGTTACAGTTTGTTTTAGATCACCTTCTGGCCAAAGATTAAAGTCAAAACTCTTCATTAATTCACCATTGAAATAAAGTGACCCTTTTTTTGATGTTGCATCATAGCTATAAACAGCATGATACCAGCTATCTTTTATTATATCTTGCATTTGAGTAGCACTTAAGCTTCTAGCAAAGTCCCAACCTTGCCATCCTCCGTTGGTATTATCAGTTGCTTCACTAGGAAACCACATATCTTCAGCTGTATTTGTTCCATCTTCAGTTGTATAGCTAATTGCAAATTTGGAACCTTCATAATTTCCAAAAATTTCATATTGGATTCCAAAAAATGCACCCAGCCCAAAAACAAACATACCAGTTGGATCACCATTCTCATTTACATGTCCTTCTGAATCTGTTTTCACCCAGAAACTTACTGTGAAATCATCAGTCTCGGTCATAAGTCCAGCAGCATTAGGAACTTCTATTATACTTTGATCTCCATCAAAATATGCAGTACTATTAATTGTACCAAAACGATCCTCTTGATATTCAATAGCAACTTCAGTTCCATCCTCATAATTACCCATTTCATCTGAGGCATCTCCATCAAATTTCCAGTATGCAATTTGACTCTCTTCTTTAGGTGGAACTACAGGCAATCTTCCAGCTGTCCCGAAAGTTCTAGAACCATTGGTGATTATTCCACCATCAGCTGCAGTTAATGAACTAGCTACTGTAACCGTATAATCTGTACCTTGAATTAATTCTTCATCTGGAGTAACCGTTACCACGCTTCCACTTGCAGAAACTGTAACAGGCACTTCATTATCGCCATCACTAATCGAAATATTAGATGCTGTTGCTGTTGCCGCATCTACTTCTCTGTCAAATGTAATTTCAAAAACTGCATCAGGTGGAACATCAGATGCAGATGTGGCTGCATTCAAATCAATAGTAACTTCTTCACCTGTGGTAAGATCAGTTCCCGTTGCAGTTAAAGCTTCAATAGTCAATTCAGGTGCTTCACCTTCTTCATCATCGCAAGCCGTAAAAACCAGTGCACTTAACATTAGGGCACCGATCCAATACTTCATTTTACTTAGCATTCTCATAATCGTTTTTGTTTAAAGTGTAAAAAATTTAATTCCAGTTTGGGTTTTGGTCTAGTAAACCGTTGGTTATGTCTCGTTCAGATTGTGGTATAGGTAATAATTCATGCTTACCAGATTGGAAGCCGTAAGGACCGAATATTTCTTCTGCATTTCCGGTTCTCACCACATCCCAAAACCTATGACCTTCCATAGCTAATTCATGCCTTCTTTCTCTCAAAATTAAATCTTCTAAAAGGTCTGGATTAGTTTCAGTAATGTCTGGTAATAAGGACTCATCTCCTTGGCGTGCTCTTTCTCTTACTTCATTAAGATAAATTAAGGCTTGAGGAGTATTTCCATTTCGATTTAATGCTTCGGCAGCTATTAATAGGACTTCGGCATATCGAATTAGCCTTCTATTATGGGCTCTATTAGAGAAAGGAGTTGTTCCAGGCACCCAAATTTTCTGATTATAAGTTTCAATTTGCCCTGTGTCTGTAGTATCGGGTGTTTGGGAATCACCAATAATTTCAATGCCATCCAAAACTTCTCCTACAAAAATTACAGTAGCATCCATTCTTGGATCATCTTCTTCAAAAGATTCGATCAAATCCATAGATGGTCTATTAGCTCCTATTCCTCTATTGGGTGATCCTCTTACTCCCTGACCACTGGTATAGTCATTATTCCCAGCTGCTACACCACCCTCAACTCCAATTCCGCCAATTTCAAAAACAGATTCTATTCCAAATTCTGTTGATTCTCTGAACGCACTTTCAAAGTTACTTTCCAATTCGTACTGTTGAGAATTTATTACTTCTTCAGCAAAAAGAGCCGCACTATCATATTCTTGTTGATATAAATATACTCTTGCCAATAATGCCCGAGCTGCTCCTTTTGTGGCTCTTCCTAAGTCCTCTGGACCATATTCGGATTTTTCTGGTAAGACTTCAATTGCACTTCGCAAATCCGACTCAATAAAATCATAAGTTTGCTCTAAAGTGGACCGCGTAAAGTCAATATTAATTTCGGAGTTTTTAACTAAAGGTACTCCTCCGTAGCCTCTTGCCAAATCAGAATAATATAAAGCCCTAAGAAAACGGGCTTCACCTATAAACCTCGATTTTAACTCTTCATCCATATTGACATCAGGAACACGCTCTATAACTACATTAGCGCGTCTTACTCCTGTGTATAATGCTGCCCACCAATTGGCAATAAAGTTATTAGTAACAGTATGCTGAAATTCATCAAAAGGTTGAAGGTCTGCCTGAAGATCCGAAGGGCTACTACCTTTCAAAGCATCATCTGACATAATATCATCAATCGGATAAAACCCTCTATGATAAGAACCAGTTCTCAAAACTTGATAAGATGCATTAGTTGCAGCTAGTGCATCTGATTCATTAGAAGGAAAATTATCTTGCGTGATAAGATTCTGCGGTGGTTTTTCTAGAAATTCATCTTTACATGAAAACAAAATCACCGTAAGAAATACGACCGATAGTACGAAAATTCTTTTCATAATTATTCGTTTAAAAATTAAGGTTAATTCCTGCTGTGTAAATACTTGCAACTGGATAAGTACCTGTGTCTATTCCATTTATCAAGGGGTTTCCATTGGCTACTTCTGGATTATAGCCTGTGAAATCACTTAAAGTGAATACATTATTCCCTCTTAAAAACACCCTAGCCGATGTCATTCCAATGTTTTTTATAAAATCTTGAGAGAGATTATATGAAAGCGTAACCGTTCTTAATCGAAAGAAGCTTCCGTCTTGAATATATCTTGATGAAATTCTATAATTATTCCCTCCCTCAGTCGGTCTTGGTTCCGTATTGCTAGTTCCTTCGCCTCTCCAATAATCATAGTATCTAGCCTCATAATTATAAAGAGCAGGCCTTACAGTTTCTTTATAATTTAATATCTCATTTCCTTCTTGCCCTTGAAAAAGGACATCTAAACTAAAATTTCTATAAGAAGCCCCTAAGCTGATTCCGTAGGTTAAATCTGGAATAGGTGAACCGATAAATGTTCTATCATCACCGTTTATTACTCCATCATCATTAATATCGGCAAAAATAAGATCCCCAGGATTTGTCCCCGTAAAAGATGGAGTATTAGCAATTTGATCTTCATTTTGAAATACTCCTTCTACCTGATAGCCATAAAATGCCCCAATAGGGAGTCCTGCTTCTGTTCTGGAAACTACATCGTTATTAATTCTTCCAAATAATTGGTCTGAACCCTCAACTCCACTAACGAAAAGCATTTCATTATTAAGTGTGGCTCCATTAATCCCAATATTATATTCTACTTCCCCAACATCATCTTGCCATTGTACATTAAATTCTAAGCCACTATTTCTTACTTCGCCCGCATTAAAAAAGACATTGCTATTGCCATTTCCTAGATAACTAGGAACAGGCAAGTCTATCAAAATTCCTTCCGTGGTTCTTTGATAATAATCAAACTCACCTAACAATCTTGCTTCAAACAAATCAATTTCTAATCCAATATCAAACTGCTCAACTATTTCCCATTTGAGATCTGGATTTCCGAAACCACTATCAGATTGACCAAAATATATCTGCTCTTCCTCTCCAAAGACTGCATTTAAATCATTCCCTATCACGTTATAGGCCGATAAATAAGAAATTTTATCATTACCAACCCGACCCCAACTACCTCTAATTTTCAGATTGGTAATTTGTTCCGGAAGATTAATAAACTCTTCATTGATGACATTATATCCTAAGCCTACTGCAGGGAAATTTCCAAACCTGTTATCTCCTAAAAATTTAGATGATCCATCTCTTCTGAAAGTAAGGGTGGCGATATATCGGTTATCGAATGAATAATTTAATCTTCCTAAATATGAAACTTGATTATAGAAATCCCCTACATCTCTGATACCATTTTGAATACTATTAGGATCTAGATTATTTGGATTTAGATATCTAAAATCATTACCATCTCTAAATAAATCTCTTCCTATAAGATTTAAATTCTCGTTGGTAACACTTTGAACTGTATAGCCCACTACAGCATTAATCTGATGCTGTTCAATAGTTTTATCATAATTTAAAGTGTTTTCCCAAATGATTGAAGAACGTCTGAATAGGTTTTTGGAAAAACTATTGACTTCATTTTGTTGAGGAGAATCTCCTACTGAATATACTGGTGTGAATGATTCATTTTCTTCCAATAATAACTCAACCCCTAAGCTGGTTTTAAATGTAAATCCATCCCAAAAAGTAGCTTCGCCAAAAAGTTGACCAACCGTAGTAATTCCTCTGGTTTTATTATCAGTATTGTATTTAAAGTCTGCTAAAATATTACCTACATTTGGCACCACATTAAAATTTCCATTTTCATCTTTAGGAGAAATAATTGGCCATGCCCGGTAAGCATTAAATGGTGCATTTCCTATTGTATTATCTCTGTTTGACAAAGAAAAATTAAGATTAGCTCCGATAGAAAGAAAAGACTTGGGGCTGTAACGTTCATTGAACTTCAAATTCAGTCTTTGAAATTGGGATTCAGGAATAGTTCCTTTTTGATCAAAATAGCCCAATGAAAAATAATACTGATTCTTTTCGGACGCTCCTGAAAGAGATAATTGGTGGTTTTGAATTGGGGCAGGCTCAAATATTAGCTCTTGCCAATTAGTTTCAGGTAAAGCACCTACATTGTTGTACGTCCCGGGATTAATTACATTTACAACCTCAGCAAATTGGTCTCTATTTAACAAATCAATTCTATTTTGCTGATTTTGAATGCTGAACTCAGAAGAAACTGAAAGCGTAGCTTTTTTACCCTCTTCTCCTAATTTGGTACTTACAATAATTACTCCATTTGCCCCTCTATTTCCATATATTGCCAATGCAGAGGCATCTTTCAGTACTTCGATGGATTCAATATCTGTAGAGTTAAGAAATGAGATATCATTGGTAATTACTCCATCTACCACATAAATCGGTGATGGATTCCCAGATGTACCTACTCCTCTTATTCTTACTATTGGTGAACTTCCAGGGGCCCCAGAGGAATTAGTTATTTGAACACCGGATACTTTTCCTTGCAAAGCATCAACTGGATTTGCAGTAGGAACTGTCTTGAGCTCTTCGCCTTTAATAGATGTTACCGAACCTGTTAAATCACTCTTTTTGATAGCACCATATCCAACGACAACTACCTCCTCCAATGCTTCAATATTTTCTTCCATTTGGATATTTATTGAAGTCCTACCATTAACAGGAACTTCCTTGGTTTTATACCCAATAAAAGAAAAGCGTAATGTGGCATTTTCATCCACATTTAAATTATAATTACCATCTAAATCAGTAACCGTTCCTCTTTCCGTTCCGACTACTTTTATGGATACTCCAGGAATAGGTTCTTGAGTTGAAAGATCAGTTACTGTTCCTTTTAATTCAAGCTGCGCATAGGCCAGGCTAACAGAGAAGAACAACAATAGAAATAATTGTATTTTTTTATTCATAAGAAAACATTTTAGGCAGCTAAACCAGCCATAATTCTAACTTATATTTCTTGAAGTTAAGAGAATGTTTTCTTCAAATCAAAATTAAAAAATAGATATTTTTATATTATACAATTCAAAAAATCATCGATTTTCAAAAATTTATAACGCTTTAAAAACATCATTTATTATGAGATAAGAGCGAATGAAAGGATATTTTATTTTTATTGTCCTGATTAAAAAACAAAAAAATAAATTTCACCACTATATTAAAATAATACAATTAATCTTCAGCCTCCTCAAAATTTGCGAATCTTTCATATCCAAAATGAAGTAAGTTGTTAAGATAGGACTTACCGTTATTCACAATTTCCTCTTCTACTTTTTTCTTAAAATCCCATATTGTATTTCTGCGCATTTCCATTATATCCGATAATTCATCAAGGGTATATCTGTCTTCATTAAGTTGTGAATAAACAATGAAAAACGCTTTAGGTAAATCAAACTTAATCCCTTTAAAAATTGTGAAAGCAGTAGGGCTTTCATTATACCCACATTTAGTGCATCTCCGTGCCAAATTTGCTTTATTTAAATGATATTTCTGGTTATTACACTTTTGGCATTCATAGCCTTCTTTCCATTTGAAGGCCGCTAAGATTTCAAGACATTGCGCTTTAGTGGAAAATATATCTGTAAACTCGTCAAAATTGAGGTTTTTGTTCAACAGTCGCTCCCTCTGAATCTTTTTAATATTGTTTTTTAACCGCCAATTATCTAAATCAAGCATGGAATTAATCTCTGCAATTTCCCTTGATTGCTTATTAATCTGCTCATTGGTATTTTCCAACTCCAAATTTTTCTCGTTAAGATCTCTGGTTCTTTCTTCTACTTTTTGTTCAAGCCCTCTATTTATTCTGTTGATAACTTTAACATTTTGTTCGTGTTGCGTCACAATTCTCTTCAATGCTCGATCTCTATTGGCTTTCAATATCCTTACTCTATCGGAGAGTGCAAAGGTTAGAAACAACATTTCCAATATAAAACCAATGTGGAGACTATAATAATTAATAGTGCTAAAAGGAATTACCGACCAGTTAATAAGCGCACGCATAAAAAAACCAGTAAAAAGAATTCCATAAGCCACCACGAAGAATCGTGCAGGTTTATAGCCTCTCCTGAATACAAAAATACTGCTAACAAAAATTAGAGATAAAAGTATAATTTCAATATTTCTAAAGCGAAACAAGTTCGGATCAAAAAACAAAGCATAAGCAAAGAGGGAAGATCTTAATATTAAAACTACAATGATTAATTTATGAAGTTTAGGTGCTCTAATTTTTGTATTTAAGAAACGAATAGAAAAAATAGTGGACCAAAGAATGATAGAATAAAGCGCTACTCCGTAAGCTAATTGATTCCATTTAGGCTGTTCAGGCCATAAATATTGATACGCAATCCCGTCAATACATAAAGCATAAAAACCTACACTTAAAATATAAAATGTATAATAAATATATTTAATCTCCCTAATGGCAAGGTAAATCAATAAATTATATAAGGAAATGATCACAATCATTCCGTAGAATATCCCGTAAAGGAAATATTCATTCAAACTGTATTGTATAAAACGATCAATTCTCTTTATAGCAATCCGGATATCGGCATATTGAGAGTTTCTTACCTGAATATAAGCTTCATATTCACTATTGGCATCTAGTGTTAAATCAAAGTTTTTATGTTTAATCGATTTGCTACTAAAAGGATAAGCATCTCCAAGATTATACTTTCGATATAAGCCATTATCTTGCCTAAGGAATACATTTATACTATCAATAGTTTGGTCGTAAAACTCCAAAATATAATTACCATCATATTCGGGCAATTTAAAATTAAGCTTTACCCAATAAGTTGAATTCCTATTATAATCATCAGGTTTGAAATTTGGTTTATGAGTAAAATTAGATTCAAATGAAGATGATTTTACATCGGAAAAAGTCAATTGATTATCCTTATCTTCGTATGAATAAAGCTCCTTCATACTAAGGATCACCTCTTGTTGATCTTGGTCAATTTCCAAAGGAGAAAATATTACTTGCCAAGTCAATATGATATAACTAAA
>QNXU01000257.1 GCA_003973485.1 Bacteroidota bacterium
TTCTAAAAATTCAATTAGCGAAATTTGAAGAAAAATTAAACGAAGCATTTATGGCTGGTTTAGATGAAATCATTTTCATACATGGCGTTGGAAATGGAGTTTTGAGAAATAACATTCACAAACAATTATCACAACATCAAAATATTCAGTTTTTTAAAGATGCTCACAAAGAAAAATTCGGTTATGGCGCCACTTTAGTAAAGATTAAATAAAATTATTTCTAAATTTTATACAATAATTTACTAAATTTGTTATTAAATGAATCTCAATACTTGAGGAATCATATATAAATAACTAAGAAAAACTTTTTAATAACAGCCTTATGAACTTCAATGAATTTATGGAATCTTATGCCAATGAGGTAGGCGGACAATTCCAAGAGTATGACACCAATAAATCAGTAGTTATTTATCCTTTAGGCGGCAATAGATATCAAGCAGTGCTTGGCACCTTAAAAAAAAGTGATATTACTAATAAACCCAGCATTGAATTCACTTCCAAAGTTTGTGAATTTAATACTTCTATAAATCTAGAGAACCTGATTAGAGCGAATGCAACATTTTGTTCAGCTCGTTTTGTATTAGTGGATGATTTCATTAGAGTTGAGGCTGCAATATTAGAAGAAAGTGCAACTGAAGGTGTTTTAAAGGACATAATAGAAGAAGTTGCAACCGTAGCCGATGCTTGGGAGCATAAATTGACAGGGCAAGACGTTCATTAAAATCACTTTAATTTTAATTTCAACTAAATCACTCACTCACACTTCCAAATCCATTTTTTGGTCTTATTTTTGTAAATAAGATTTAATCATAAAATTGCAAGCCGTCTTATCGCTCTTCGATTTATCGAGGGGAGGAAAGTCCGAGCAACACAGAGCACCGTACCTTGAGAAACCAAGGGTCTTGATGTAAAAATCAGGAACAGATAGTGCCACAGAAAACAGGTAGCCTTAACGCTTGTCGTTGGGGTCATAGTGAAAAGGTGGGGTAAGAGCCCACCGTCTTGGATAGTAATATTCGAGTGCACGGTAAACCTTTCGGGTTGTAAGGTCACATACATTTTTGCTTCCGCATCTATTTATAGCTGCGGGATAAGGGCTGCTCGTCCGAAAATCCTGATTCAGGGTGGTAAAAAGGGGTAGACTGCGTTAGATAAATGATAAGAGTCCGTCTTTTGACGGAAACAGAACTCGGCTTATAGGCTTGCAATTTTTATTTATATTGAATAATCCAAAATTCAAGAACATGTCTAAAATATTATTAATAGATGATGAAGCCAGCATTCGTCAAACTCTGAAAGAAATACTTGAATACGAAAAATATCAAGTAGAAGAAGTGGCGAATGGTGCTGAGGGATTGAAAAAAATTGAAAGCGAGCATTTCGACCTAGTTCTTTGTGATATCAAAATGCCCAAAATGGATGGGATGGAATTGCTCAATGCAGTATATGACAAGGGCATAGAAATTCCATTTATCATGATCTCTGCTCATGGAACTATAGATAATGCTGTGGAAGCTACTAAAAAAGGAGCTTTCGATTTCATTTCTAAACCACCTGATTTAAATAGATTATTGGTTTCTGTAAGAAATGCCTTGGATAAATCTAGTCTTATGGCTGAAACCAAAACTCTTAGGAAAAAAGTATCCAAAAAGTATGAAATGATTGGCTCATCTAAGGAATTAGAAGAGGTAAAAGAGACAATTGCAAAAGTAGCCACTACTGATGCGAGAGTATTGATTATAGGTGAAAATGGAACTGGTAAGGAATTAGTGGCAAGGCAAATTCATGAACAAAGCGACAGAGCTAAATCTCCAATGGTTGAGGTCAACTGTGCTGCTATCCCATCTGAATTAATAGAGAGCGAATTATTTGGGCATGAAAAAGGATCTTTTACTTCTGCAGTAAAGCAAAGAATTGGGAAATTTGAACAAGCTTCAGGTGGCACTTTATTTTTGGATGAGATTGGTGACATGCCTTTATCTGCACAAGCTAAAGTTTTGCGCGCATTACAAGAAAATAAAATCAATAGAGTGGGTGGTGACAAGGATATAAAAGTGGATGTGAGAATCATTGCTGCGACAAATAAAAATCTTAAAGAAGCTATTGATAAAGGTGAATTTAGAGAAGATTTATTTCACCGATTAAGTGTGATTAGAATTAATGTACCCCCTTTGAAAGATAGAAAAGAGGATATCCCTGAATTAGTAGAGCGTTTTCTTAGTGATATTGCTGAAGAACATGGAGCTAAGAAAAAATCTATAGAAAAGAATGCCTTAAATCAATTGAAAGAATATGATTGGAGTGGAAATATTCGTGAACTTAGAAATGTAGTAGAACGATTAATAATATTAGGAGCAGATACAATTACAGCTCAAGATGTAAAAAAATATATCGATTAAAGAGGGGCAATCAAACAGATTGTTCTTCTGTGTTAGATTCTTGCTCTGTATTTAGGTCATTATAAGAATAAGTAGGACATGTTTTTTGAGCACATGCTCCAATAAATAATGCTGATATAATAACTAATAAAAGTTTCTTCATGTCAAAAGCGTTTAAATATATTACATTCAAATATAAGTCCATTAATCTAAAATTTAAAATCTATTATTAAATTAATTACATTTTTAAAGCAACATTCAAGTTAAATCAAATAGAATTGAATAAATATAATTCACCAAAATAGCCTTTCGAATTAAAATAAAGCAATATTATAATTTTAATTCCAAGAGCAAGTCCCATTATAAAAAATATAGTTTTTTAACTAAAAAACACTTTGACGAACATAAACTATCATTATTTTTTTACTTAATTTGATACCTAATGTCAATTTATGATGCTTAGAAAAGCGATATTTTTACTTACGTTTTTTTTAATTACAATCTGCAACCTGAAAGCCCAATCCAGTGAAATAGCTTCAGAATGGAAATGGTTTAAAGCATTGGAAGAACGAATTTCCAATTTAAATGCAGAAGAATTACTTGAAAATAAGCAAGAAGAACTACAATCTGCTAAAGATATCAACAGGGATGATATTGAAAGTAAAGTATCGAAAGAATTGGCTTTTATCCATATCCATAAAACTAATAACTTAGAAAAGGCAATGGCTCTTCTTATAAGAGCCTTAGATATTGATGAACAAGCAGAAAATGAAACAGCTTTAATTTTTACTTATATCGGTTTTTACCAACTTTTCGAACAAGTAGAAGACTATTATTACGGAAAAGAATTTTTAGAAAAAGCTTCCAATCTGCTTAGGGATTATGACCTCCCTCCTCTCAGGCTTTATATCAATCAAAATTTAGGTTATACTTATCACGCAACTGGTGAAACAGGAAAATCAATTGAACAACATCAAAATATTCTTCAATACGCAAAAGCTGAAAGAATACCAAAAATTGAAGCAAAAGCGAATACAGACTTAGCAGAGATATATGCAAATGAAAATGTATACGACAAAGCATTAATCCATTTCAAAAGTGCTCTAGAAATATATAGAAGAATAAATTCTCCTTTAAAGGAAGCCGAATGCCTAAATGCAATCGGAGATATTTATATGATGCAAGACAACCTTAATAAGGCTTATGACAATTATGTAGTTGCATTGGATGTCCTAAAAGATGTGAAAAATGCTGAGAGTCAATTTGCAAGATTATACAATTCAGTTGGTAGATATTATTTGAAAGAAAATAATTCCGAAAGAGCTTTAGCAAATTTAAGATTAGCTAACCCAATGGCTCAAAGCTCACAAAATCAGGAATTAATTCAAGAAACTTATGCTTTATTGAGTAAAGCATATAAAGCTTCAGGAGATTACAAAAATGCTTTAGAATATAGTGAGCTATTTAAAGCATTAGATGACTTCCTTCAAAAAGAGAAAAATGACCGTAGTATTCTAAAAATGCAGAGTAGGTATTCAATCAACCAAAAACAAAGCTTGATTGATCAATTAGAACTAAATAGAATTCAAAAGGAATATGAACTAGAAGAGGAGAAAAGATTTAAAAACTTCTTAATTATTATGGTTGCGCTCATTGCCATAATTTTATTATTGATTTTAACGCTCTTTATCCTACAAAGAAAAAATAATTCTAAACTGAAAGCTGCTAACCTAAAAGTAAAAGCTCAAAACGATGAATTAGAAGATTTAAATGCTACAAAAGATAAATTCTTTTCTATCATCAGTCATGACTTAAAGGGGCCATTAAATTCACTTACCTCGTTCTCAGGTCTTTTGATGAACCACACCAGCAGTTTGAGCACGGAAGAGATTCAAATGTTGGCTAAGGACTTAGATAAATCTTTAAAAAACTTATTCGCTTTATTGGAAAACTTATTGCAATGGTCTAGATCTCAAACAGGTAATATAGAATTCAAGGCAGAAGAATTTGACCTAACTGAAATGCTGAATGAAAATAAAAAGCTATTGGAGAAACAAGCAGCAAATAAAAATATCAGCATGGAAGTTAAAAATACTAAGCCAATTATTGCTAAGGCTCATCCAAATTCCATTTCAACTGTAATTAGAAACTTACTATCCAACTCCATTAAATTCACTGAAGAAAATGGGCAAATCAAAATGGGTATAGTAGAGGAAAATAAAAGGTATGTAGTGAAAATTGCAGATAATGGAGTAGGGATGCCTAAAGATGTTGCTAATAAAATTTTTAGGATAGACACGAAACATTCCACTCAGGGAACAGCCAAAGAAAAAGGAACTGGTTTAGGTTTAATCCTATGTAAAGAATTTGTTGAAAAAAACGGAGGTGAAATTTGGGTGAAAAGCGAAGAAGGAAAAGGAACAATCTTTTCCTTCACTATCCCTAAATAGAGCTTGCTTAAAAACAGATTAAATAACAAAAAAGAATTTCCTATCTATAATTGGCAATGATTATAGTATAATAGTTTTTCAGCAAGTGCAAGCCTTTTTGAAGGAAAAGTCCGTATTGTTTTAAGCAAGCCCTAAATAATTTAATTGTAATTTAAATTCTCAGCCATTTGCTTAACAGGTAAAATCACTTCTATTGTAGTTCCATTATCTACTTCACTTTGTAAATTCAATTCCCCACCAAGTCTGGAAACAACTTTTTTTGCCATATATAATCCCATTCCCACATTGATATCACTCCTTCTTCCCTTAAAGAAAACTTCAAAAACCTTCTTTTGTAAATTTTCAGGAATGCCAACACCATTATCTTTAAAATAAATTTTGTAATGAGATGAATCATCTCTTTCAAATGTGATTTTCAATTTTGTGTCGTAGTAATTGTTATGTTCAAATACATTTTCGATTAATTGATAAAACAATCTTTTGAGCAAAGCACGATCAGAAGTCATAAAATGAGAGTCGGCTAATACATCTAATTCAATCTTTGCTTTATTTAAGTCTTTATTCCTTTTTAAAAAAACTGATTTAGAAACTTCCTCAATCAATTCACTCAAATCGAAAGTGGTTATATTCAAATCACCATGAAGTATAAAGCTGACTTCTTTAAAATCATTAAATATATGTTCAAGCTTATGAATACTTTTTTCTATTAGCTCAAAATAATTTTTAATTTCCTTATCTTCAGTGGTCATAACTCCCACATTCACCAAACCTAAGACATTCGCAATGGGTCCTCTTACATCATGAGATGTTTTATACATAAAATTAGCCAACTCAGCATTCAAATCCTTTAAATTAAGATTAGCTTCTTTTAAGGGTGTAATATCTCTTAAAAATTGTTTAAAACCTTTGATTCTTTTCTTTTCATCATAAAGAAGTGATGTACTACTTTCCATCCATACAGGGGAATTAGAACTTGATTTAAATTCATATTCCGCATCTAAAAATGGAAATTCTTTATTCATTAAAACACTTTTTATTTCCTTATCTTTCGTAACTGATTTAGCTTTTAATAATTGATGAATATTAACACCTAAAATATATTCTTCATCAAAACCTAAAATAGAGTAAAATAGCTTTGGAGCTTGTGTAATATTATGTTCTAAGTCAGTTTCCAAAAGCATAACAGAAGTGAAATCTTCCATCTTCTTCCTTAAATTCTCACTTTCAATCAGCTCCCACTGGGTTTCTGCTCTAGTTTGAATTTCCCTTTTAATGACTTGTGATTTCTTTTGAACTAATTTTCGTAAAGAGTAAATGTAAATCACTGCCATTATAGACAATAAGAAGAAAACCACCATAACCATGATGACCAAGTCTTGATTTTGAGACCACCATCCCTTTTTAGGAGTTAACCATTTTTGAAATAATTGATCATATTCCCCTGATGCTTTAACCAATCTTAACCCCCAGTTTAAAGAGTCAAGCATAGCAGAATCCTTTTTATTAACCACAAAGCAGTATTCTGTGATGAAAACTGGGTCGCTAGAAGATTGAATGTTATTAATATTTTCAGCTTCCATCTTATAATTGGTAGTCATAAAGGAAGTAATGGCACAATCTGCTTCTCCTCTTACCACTGCATCTATTGCCTCAGATTCTGAAGAGTAAGTTTGAAGCTCTTTCAAATCTAAGAATCCTAATTGATCAAAATATTCCTCAACTATTGTAACTTCTTGAATGGCCACCTTTTTACCCGAAAGACTAAATAAATCTTCCACAGGCTCCTTATCTGATCGAGTGAATATGGAGTAATAAACTAAACTTATGGGACGGGAAAACAAGATGCTATCTTCACGAGCTGCAGACTTAAAATAGGCTGCAACATCTAATTCATTAGTACCTTCTAACTTTCTTCTAATTATTTTCCAATCATCAGGATAAATCTCGATATTCCAATTGAGTTCTTTTCCAATTGCATTTATAATTTCAACATTAAAACCATCTGTCTCACCCTCTATATTTATAAATTCATAAGGTTCATAAGTTTTATCTATTCCATAATTAATTGATTTTTCAGGCAAAGTATTATTACTTTTAGCCTGTCCAAATACGGCTAAAGGAGTGATAAAGGAGAATAATACGATTATTGATAGTGATTTCACTTAATAGTGTTTAGCTGTAACTTATATTTAAAATATAGTTAAATAAATATAAGTGATAATTTTTATAAAAAAAACACTATATCGACTATAAAGTTTGAATAATTTTTCAATTAAAATATTACATTTCAGATATTCAAAGCGTACTTATGGAAGAACAGGCAAACACCAGTGCTAAATGGAAAGAAAAAGCCTTTAATGTTATATTTAAAGCTGATACATTCTGGGGAAAATTATTTGATGCCATCCTTTTAGTGATAATATTTTTTAGTGTTTTAGCAGTAGTATTAGAAAGTGTTGGCAGATTACGACTTAATTATGGTATATACTTTTTATGGGCCGAGTGGATTTTCACCGGTTTATTTATCATCGAATATGTTTTAAGAATCATAATTGTAAAAAAGCCATGGCACTACATAAAAAGCTTTTTCGGAATAGTAGATTTATTGTCAATCTTACCTTCCTTATTAGCCTTCGTATTTGCTGGTGCCCAATCACTAATGATCATTCGAAGCTTAAGGTTACTAAGGATATTTCGAATTTTTAAACTCACCCAATATCTAGGAGAAGCCTCCCAACTATCTTCAGCACTAATGGCAAGCAGAAAGAAGATTACACTCTTTATCGGAACTGTTTTAATCTTAGTATCCATTTTGGGAGCAGTTATGTATTTAATTGAACCACCAGAAAGCGGATTTACAAATATCCCCAAAGGAATATACTGGTCAATTGTTACGCTTACTACTGTTGGTTATGGCGATATTGCTCCCATAACTCCCTTAGGACAAATTGTAGCCTCTTTAATAATGATAATGGGCTATGGAATAATAGCAGTACCTACTGGAATTGTAACCTCTGAAATGAATAAAAGTAGATTTAAGGTAGATAATAGAAGCTGCGACAACTGTGGAATTAAAAATCATGGTGATTTTGCAAAATTTTGTCATAATTGCGGAGAAAAATTACCTCTAATTCCATAAATCTAATCATTTTTCATCAACATTATTAACGGTAAAATCGTTGTAGCTACATGGAAAATTCAGGAATCAATAAAATAGAAAAACTAAGCTTTCCTTGGCAAACACAAGACCCCTTTTTGATTTGTGTTCATCATGAGGATTTCTTCCCCAAGGGAAATAAAGAGTTGGGACCTGCCGCATCTTTAGATGGCAGAATGATAGGACAAGATTTCATTATTAAGGATGGATGGAGAATGTATCACGGAAGTAAAGTCCCTGGCTTTCCTGCACATCCGCATTGTGGCTTCGAAACCGTTACAGCAGTTAGAAAAGGATTGGTAGATCACTCCGACTCACTAGGAGCAGCTGGTCGATTTGGAAATGGAGATGTGCAATGGATGACGGCTGGAAAAGGCGTTCAACACTCTGAAATGTTTCCATTATTGAAAGAGAATGAAGAAAATCCATTAGAACTTTTTCAGATTTGGTTGAATTTACCGAGAGATAGCAAAAAGGTTGAGCCTCATTTTGCCATGCTTTGGAAAGACACTATTCCAGTATACAAGCATAAAGACGCTAATGGTAAATCCACAGAAATTGAAGTAATGGCGGGTAAAGTTGGGAATGAAACAGCTCCAAAACCAGCACCAGATTCTTGGGCTGCAAATCCAGATAACGAAGTAGCTATATGGCACATCAGGATGGAGCCAGGAGCTGAATTCACATTACCAACTAGCGAAAATAAAATCAATAGAAATTTGTACTTCTTTAAGGGCAAAGATTTTAATCTTAATGAAACAGATTTACCTCATTACCATGGAGCTTACCTTGATGCGAGAGCGGATATTACACTAAAAAATGGAAATGAAGAGGCTAGATTATTATTGCTTCAAGGAAAACCAATTAACGAGCCAGTAGTTCAACATGGACCGTTTGTATTGAATTACCCTGCGGAAGTGAGAGAAACCATTATGGAATTTCAAAAAACTGAATTCGGGGGTTGGCCATGGCCTTCTTACGAAAATGTGCATGACAAAAACAAAGGTCGATTTGCTATTCATGCTGATGGAAGAGAAGAGATTAAAGACTGAACCATGCAAGATGCATTTTTAGAAAATATTTTTAAAGAACACCAAAATGCACTGGGCTGTCCATCACCAGACAGCATCATTTCATTTTATGAATCCCTTTTGGGGTTTATATTTCCTGATTATGGAAATGAAAAAATATGTGACAAATCAAAATTAGAAAGCAGATATTCAGAACTAAAAAATGAATGGCATAATCTTTTAGAAAAAAGGTGTAAGAGCCTTCAAAAAAAATATCCTGGGGAGGAAGAAGTGCTTTTCAATGACTTAATAAAAATTAAATCCGCTTTAGAAAAGGACATCAATGCAATTTTTGAAGGTGACCCAGCTGCTAAAAGCCGTTTAGAAGTTATAAAAACCTATCCGGGTTTTAAAGCGATTGCTGCCTACAGAATAGCACATTGTATATATAATGCAGGATATGTATTGATTGCAAGAATTATAAGCGAGCATGCCCACAGTAAAACTGGAGTTGACATACACCCCGCAGCTAAAATTGGTTCGCATTTTTGTATAGATCATGGAACAGGAATTGTAATTGGTGAGACCACTGATATTGGTAAAAATGTAAAAATTTACCAGGGCGTTACCTTAGGTGCTACTAGTGTTAGAAAAGAAAATGCTAGCCAAAAAAGACATCCAACTATTGAAAATGATGTAGTAATCTATGCAAACGCCACCATTCTTGGAGGAAAAACAATTATTGGTGATCATTGTATTATAGGTGGCAACAGCTGGATAACAAAAAGCGTAGAACCACATTCCAGGTTATATTATGATTCGGAAAATAAGCACTTACTTAAAAGTAGTTTAGAATAATATGTTTGTAGAAGATTTAGTGGGTAATACCCCAATAGTGGAGTTAAAGAATATCCCGACCAACAAAAATGTAAAGATTTATTGCAAACTAGAAGGTCAAAACCCAGCTGGCTCGATTAAAGATAGAACAGCAATGGGTTTAATTCTGGATGCCGAAGAAAAAGGCATACTAACCCCCGGCTCGGGCCAAACGATTATTGAGCCAACCAGTGGCAATACCGGTATTGGCTTGGCATTTTTGGCGGCCATGCGC
>QNXU01000127.1 GCA_003973485.1 Bacteroidota bacterium
TCAATTTTTAAATCTGTTCAGAAAAAATAAGAAACCTTTAGAATATTGGAAGCATCAAATTAAATCAAAAGCCTTATTTCAACGGCATTTTTTTAATGGATTTCAGGGTACATTTAACGAGCTCAACCAACAAATTTTAAAGGAATTTACTGCTTCTCTCATTAAGGTCAGAGATTTTGAAGATTTACCCACAGATCAAAATTATTCAGACATTACTACAGCTGAAATCGGTTTCTCAGAGAATTTTGTAAAAAGGGTTAAGTCAAAAATAAATGATGAATATCTTCGGTTGTGTAATGCTTATGAAGAAGAATTTCAAATTGCTGGAACGATTGAGTTTAAAGACAAGCTATTAAAACCAACAGGGCTTGATAAGGACCATCTGCAGTTTAAAAAGCAATACTCAAAATCACACCATAATTGGCAAAATACAATTCATGCTCTTTTTGAAGATTGGCGTTCAGAGTTAGAACTTTCTGCTTTACAGTCCTTCTTACAGAAAAGTATTGATGATTTAAACAGTAATATAGGAGATTGGAGAGATAAACTGGAACATAATTTCATCAATCCTATCAAATCATTTCTAGCAGAAGCTCAGGCTACTTTTGATGATAGTGACAAGAAGGACGAAGATATTGTAAAAAAGATTACTCAAGTAAAATATATCACTAATAAACAATTAGACCAAGGGCTTATTAAAAAGATGCAAGAGAGCCTCTCCAAAAATACAATTTTGAATCAGATGGATCGTCTGGAGCATTTAGTTGGAGAGCGAATTGAAAAATTGGCTAATGATTATGTAGTTACCAAATCAAATGATTTTAATCAACCACTCGAGGATCATGAGCTTTCCTCTATTTCCAATTATGAATTATTGTCTTTTGAAGTTAAACCAAAGATAAATGATGAATTAGAAACTTTAAAAAGTAATATTTTCCAAAAAATGGGAGAATTACTAATCAAAGTAGGGGATATAGATGAAATTGTGCATTATGTTTTAAGTTCTGCTTCCAATTCTTTGGGGTCGGAGTCAAATGAAAACCAAGCTCGAAATATTATTATAGATGGTTTTGAAAGAGCTGAAAATACAGCAAGGGAAGTAGAGGCTCAAATCCAAGAAGTAATTGAAAATGCACAGCTTGAATTAGATAAATTGAGTAATGAACTGATTCAGGAATTGCAAAAGCTAAAAGAAAATGAGAATGTTTCAGCATTAAAAATTCGAATCAGTAAGGCAAAAGCTATTCACAAATCTGAAGCTTTAACACTCAAAGCATTTGATTTTTTAAAGCATTATTTTGAAATAGTTAAGAAATTCACACTCTTTTATTTTCAAAAGGGCTTGGAACTAAAAGATCAATTGACTAAAAGGTTTTTATCGGCCACTATTGAAAATGAACCTAATCGAGCCGTTTCGGACTTTTTAAATGAATCTAACCAAGTAATAGATGGATTACCAGTTATTTATAAAAGATTATATGCTATAGAGCCTTTAAGCGATATGGTACTTTTTGAGGGCAGAGAAAAAGAAATTGAAAAATTGTCAAGAGCCTATAAGGCATGGACAGAGGGTAAGTATGCTTCCGTATTGATAACCGCTGAGAAATGGAGTGGAATGACTTCTCTTATCAATTATGCTATTAAGAATATAAAATTTAACAATGTCCCTTTACGTACTGAATTAAAATTTAATGATCCAAATCCCCAAGTATTGATCAAAAGTTTGTCATCGCTATTGGAAACGGATTTAAGTGATAAGCAGTCTATAATTGAGTATTTAAATTCTGGTAAAAAGCGTATTATTATTTTTGAAAATCTTCAGAAGCTTTTTATCAGGGAAATGCATGGTCAGCGATCTTTAGTTGAGTTTGTGGATATTATGACGGCCACACAGAAAAATGTTTTTTGGATTGGGTCTATTTCTGTTTATACCTTTGAATATCTTGAGAAATCCTTGAAAATGAGTGCTTTTTTTAGCTATCACATTCCATTGGAACCTTTAAGTAATGATGAAATTAGCCAATTGATTATTAAAAGAAACCGGATAAGTGGGTTTAAAATTAAGTTTGAACCTTTGGAAAAGGATTTCAATGATAAAAAGTATAAAAAACTAGATGAAACTGAAAGACAACAATTCTTAAAAGAACGTTTTTTTAAGGATTTAAATAATTTTGCCAAAAGTAATATTAGTATGGCATTGATGTTTTGGTTATTATCAACAAAGAAAGTAGATGACCAAACGATTATCATCAAAAATTTTAAAAAACCTGATTTAAGCTTTTTATCCTCTTTGAAAAATGATCGAGTATTTATTTTACAGGCTTTAATCATGCATGATGGGTTAAAATTGCAGCAAGTTGCGAATGTATTATCCTACAGTTTGACAAAATCTAAATTCTTATTGTTAGAATTACTGGAAGATGGAGTCTTAATTGAAAAAGAAGAGCAATATATGCTTAACCCGATTATTTATAGAAATACTGTTCAACTCCTTAAATCAAGAAATTTATTATGATACTCGGGCATCTTAAATGGATAGTGTATTTTTTAGTAGGGCTGTTAGTCTCTGTTCAAGTCTATGCGCAAGATAGTATTGACAACAATGATAAGGAAAGTTTAGTAGGACTTAAATCAAATATAGAAGCTCCTGTGAAAATACAGGAAAAGGATAGCTTACAAGAACCAATACCTATTGCAGATTCTTTAAAATTTATAAAAGATAGCACTAATCAAAAATTAGAAAAAGAAGCTAAAAAGGCTAAAAAAGATATTGTTGCGGATACTTTGATTGTTAAAACTGAAAATGAAGGAGGAAACAAGGGAATTGAGGACAGCAAAATTAAAGAATTGTCGAATCTAATTTCTGGTGGGAATATTTTTTATACCATTATTTTTCTACTTTTTGGTTTCGTAATTATTAGGGTAATCACCTTCATTTTAAATGCACTAGCAGAGCGAAGCACAAAATACCGAATAGCTTTTAAAGGCTCCATACCTATTGTAAAGATTGTTGGCTGGGTAGTAGTGGTGATTCTTATTATTGTAGTGATTTATCAGCCTTCTGTGGCTTCTATGCTTGCTGTTTCTGCCTCAATTGGAGTTGCAATTGGTTTTGCCTCTCAGGATATTTTAAAGAATATATTTGGGGGTATTATTATTTTACTTGATAGACCATTTGTTTCTGGTGATAAAATTGAGGTTGATAAATATTATGGTGAAGTAGTGGAAATTGGATTACGTTCTACTCGCATAGTTACGCCAGATGATTCTTTGGTTTCGGTTCCTAATGCGGTAATGATGAATAGTTCACTGTCCAATTCAAATGCAGGCGAGCCGAATTGTCAGGTAGTGGCTGAAATTTATTTACCACTTACTATAGATACAATAAAAACAAGGGAAATTGCAACACAAGCGGCAACAGTTTCCAAATACATTTATTTAGGTAAGCCAATTACGGTACTTTTTCTGAATGAGATAAACAATAAGCGTTCATTCTATAAAATGAGAGTGAAAGCCTATGTGATGGATATTCGTGATGAATTTCGATTTAAAAGTGATATGACCGAATTAATCATCACGGAATTGGTTAAAGAAGGGGTTTTAGATGGTAAATTTTAATAGATAAATCTTACAACGGCTAAATATAAATGATTATAAGTTCACCCTTTCGCCTCTTTAAATCTAATTCTAATTCACGTTTTAATCATTAAATTCACTCATGGTTCTATTGATTCCTATAGTGGAAAAACCTAAAACCATATCACAGGCTTTGTCCATCAAAAAAGGCAATTCATCAAATTCTTGTTGAGTAAAAGGACTTAATACATAATCTACTTGTTGACCTTTGTGGAAATTATCGCCTATTCCGAATTTCAATCGAGCATAATTTTGCCCTCCCGTTAAGTCTTCAATATTTTTTAAGCCATTATGACCAGCAGAAGAACCTTTTGCTCTTAATCTTAATTTACCAAATGGAAGTGCAATATCATCTGTAATCACCATGATGTTTTCCTTTGGAATTTTGAGTTCTTGCATCCAATAATTCACAGCTTTGCCTGAAAGGTTCATATAGGTTGTTGGCTTAATTAAATGGATTTGTCTGCCTTTATATTTGAACTCGGTCTTCATGGCTAATTTCAAAGTCTCAAACTCTACTTTTTGCTGGTCAGCCAATCTATCTAATGTTAAGAAACCGATATTATGACGCGTGATTTCATATTCTGCTCCAATATTTCCTAAACCTACAATCAAATACTTCATAATGCTATTAAGATTTTAAAGTCGCAAAAATAAATGATTTTTATGGGAGTGCCGAGATATTTGAGATTCTATTATTAAATAAACACTCTTAGAGTTTTATAAGATTAAAGTTTGCTCCGTGCATGCGGGCAATGTTGTTAAGTTAAGGATTTTATTATTTCTCTGGAATCTGTTTTTTACTAATGCCTGACGTAGTAGCTTAATAATTTGTTAGCAAGAAACAAATAAAATCCGCCAGAGGCGGTAATAGTTTCCACCAGCCGGAGGCAGGCGGAAGGAGATTGTTTTTTTTCTATCGCCATCCTCTGGATGGTGATGATTACTAGCGCCTCTGGCGCTGAATAATAAGACTGCGAAAGTTTCTTTGTCGCAAAGTATTCAATAAATTCCACTAACCTGAGTTTCTCGATTAATAGAAGTGCTTTCATACTGGTGTAAAAGCCTTAAACTAGAGTAGTATTTCTTAACTTAACGACATTGTGCATGCGGGTGGGAGGACAAAACAGCAGGCCAGCGTTGTGAAAGGCGCAGCAGCATTGTTTTGTCTTGATTTTTTGTTTCTTTTTGATCAAACAAAAAGATAAAAAGATTAAAACTTACTGGAAATTCGAAGATATAATTGAATATTCTTTAACCTTTGTAAACCATTTTCATTTTTAAAAACTTAGTGTTTGTGTTATAAAGTATTACTTACTCATTCAAATAGTCTAACAATATTTTATTAATAGGAGAGGGCTGAGTTAAAGTCATCATGTGAGAGCCGTTCTCAATAATGTGTGTTGGCTCCACATTTCTTATGGGAATAGTGTGGTCTTTAGTTCCATGAATATGAATAATATTTTCATTTGCAATTTCTCTATCCCAATTGATTATCATTGCTACTGTTCGTTTCATGTATAATGGATCTTTGCTTGAGAGCATACTTTTAAAAGTTTCTTTATTAGTATTTCTGTCTGGCTCAACTATAGGCTGTAGAAATTTGGCTCCAGCCAACATCAATTTCGGAGGTACTATTTTATAAAGTGGAATTACTTTTTGGAATCGGTAGCGAAAGGGGAGCTCTGATCTGGATTTAGCACTTGATATTATAATGGATTCTTTTGGTTTTAGAAAATCATTGAGTTCTGTAATTATCATTCCTCCCAAAGAAACGCCAATGAAAATGAAATACTGAGAGGTGTCAATTTGCTTAGAAATTCTTTTAGCATAATCAGCTAAAGAACTTCCTTTTTCTGGTATAGGGTAATTGATGTGAACGATTTCTGAATAATATTCAAATTCTAAGCTATCAAATAGTCTTTCATCTGAACCTTGTCCTGGAAAAAGGTATATAATGGGCTTATCTTGCGAGAAAGAAATGTTAAAACTGCAAAGGCTGAAAAATATGATTAATATGTAGCCTTTAATTATCATGGGTTTTATCTGAATGACTAACCAATTCCTGAATTTCATTTAGTTCATTTGAGGTAAGATGCCTCCATTTCCCTTTATCAGTATCTAATTTCACATTCATAATTCTAATGCGCTTTAAACCGGCCACTTTATAATCGAAATATTCACACATTCTTCTAATTTGACGATTTAAGCCTTGTGTTAGAATAATTCTAAAGGAGCTTTTACCTATTTGCTCTACAAAACATTTTTTTGTCACAGTATCTAGAATTGGAACTCCATTCCCCATTTTCTCAATAAAATCGCCTTTTATAGGTTTATTCAAATGAACGATATATTCCTTTTCGTGATTATTTCGGGCTCTTAATATTTTATTTACTATATCGCCATCATTGGTTAGTAAAATTAATCCTTCACTATACTTATCTAATCTTCCAATAGGGAAAATTCTTTCAGGATAATTGATGTAATCAATGATATTGTCTTTTTCCCTACGAGTATCCGTGGTGCAGACAATTCCTCTTGGTTTATTGAATGCCAAATAAACAAAATCAGATTTAGGCTCAGTAATTAATTCACCATTTACTCTGACTTCATCATTGGGTCCTACTTTAGTACCCATTTCAGGGATTTTACCATTAATAGTAACCGCTCCTTCTTCAATTAATTTATCAGCGTTTCTGCGTGAGCAGTATCCAGCCTCACTTAGAAATTTATTTATTCTTTTTAATTGCGTGTCCAAAATAATGAAGATTAGTCAATTATAAATCTGTAGTAGCTTATGTAGCTAAGATATTAAAACTAGTGTGAATTTAATGTAAAGCTGAAACAAAAAAATCCTGTCCATGAAACATGAACAGGATTTGAATAATTTATAAGAATTTGAGAATTAACTTTCTGCTCCTTCTGCAGGTGCCTCAGCTCCTTCTTCTCCTTCAGCTTCTGCATCATCAGTAGATTTTCCTCTCAATGCTCTTGGAATTTCAACCACAGCAATTGATGCTTGAGGTGTATCTAAAATCTCACAGTTTTCAACAGAAACGGTTTCAACCTTGATTGATTTACCAAAGTCAAGAGCACTAATATCTAAAGTAATGTGCTCAGGCATATCTTTTGGCAATGCTTTCACTAAAAGACTTCTTCTTTTGTGAATCAACGTACCCCCTTTTGTTACACCTGGTGCAGTACCTTCCAAATGAACAGGAATGTTCATTTTGATGTTCTTTCCTTTGTGTAATTGTAGGAAGTCAGCATGTAAAATGATTTCACTAACTGGGTGAAATGCAACGTCTTGTAATATTGCTTGATACTCTTCGCCTTCAATATTAAGGTTAACGAAATGTGCTTCAGCAGTAAATACTAATGGGCGAAAAAGAATCATTGGCGCATAAAAGTGGATTTGCTCATCACCACCGTATAATACGGCAGGAACCATAGCTTCCGCTCTTAATCTTTTCGCCTCTTTTTTGCCAAGATTTGCTCTTTTATACCCTATAATCTCAACAGTTTTCATAATATATATTTGTTAAAAGTGAATAATTACTATTTATATGAATAATGAACTAATAGACTCATTATCGTGAATTTTTCTAATGGCTTTGGCGAACATATCGGCTACCGAAAGCACTTTTATTTTATCAGATTTTTGTTTTAAAGGTAAAGTATCAGTTGTTATCAATTCATCTAAAGTAGAATTAGCTATATTTTCATAAGCATTTCCTGATAATACAGGATGAGTAATGATTGCTCTAACTGATTTAGCACCTTTTTCTTTCAGCATATCAGCTGCTTTACATAAAGTTCCAGCTGTATCAACTAAGTCATCAAAAATAATAACATCTCTACCATCAACTTCACCAATCACTTGCATGGCATCAACCTCATTTGCTTTTTTTCTTTGTTTATCGCAAACTACCATATCTACTTTGAAATGCTTAGCATATTTTCTTGCTCTTGCTGAACCTCCTATATCTGGTGAAGCAAAAATGGTGTCTTCAGTGATACTTTCTTGTAAATAAGGTACAAAAATGGCCGAAGCATCCATGTGATCAACAGGGATGTTGAAAAAACCTTGAATTTGACCAGCATGTAAATCACAAGTTACTATTCTATCAGCACCAGCTGCCTCAAAAATATTTGCTAACATTTTAGCTCCAATAGCTACTCTTGGCTTATCTTTTCTATCTTGACGCGCATAGCCGAAGTAGGGAACTACTAAGGTTACTTTGTAAGCACTTGCTCTCCTTGCAGCATCTATCATTAAAAGTAATTCCATGATGTTATCAGCAGGAGGGAAGGTAGACTGAATCAAGAAAACATGATGACCTCTAATTGATTCAGTAAAATAGGGCGAAAGTTCGCCATCGCTAAATTTTTGTAATTCTACGTCTCCTAAGGGTTTGCCATAGCTAGCAGCTATTCTTTCAGATAAATATTTGGATGCAGAACCAGAGAAGATTTTAACGGAGGACATGTTTTTATTTTTTGCGCTTAAAATAAAATATCCCGTCCTATTACATTTTGGACGGGATTTTGTTGCCCGACTAGGGCTCGAACCTAGACTCTTCTGTACCAAAAACAGACGTGTTGCCAGTTACACCATCGGGCAGTTTTGTTTGCCTTATCGCTAAGGGAATACAAAGGTAAAAACGGATTTATTATTTGCAAACAAAGAGGTGAAAAAAAATCATTTATTTTTCATTTATTTTCTCTTGTTTTGGCTGCTAATTTAGCTCTTTCAGGCTAAAGTGTTCAATTTCAATTTTTTATAATTTGATTTTATTTTCAGTTTCATTCAAATATTTTTTTGACATTTTTAGAATTTTAAATCCTTACTGTTTTTGGTTATCTGCTTCAACCCATTTTCTAGCATTTACCAAAGCCTCAACCCAAGGAGAAATTTCATCATCTTTTCTTTCAGTTGGATAATTTGCCCAGTTCCAAGGGAAGATACTTCTTTCTAGGTGCGGCATGATGGCCAAATGTCTTCCATCCTGAGAGCAAACGGCAGCAGTATTATAATCAGAACCATTCGGATTAGCTGGGTATTGCTCATAACTGTATTTAGCAGCAATTTTATATTCATTTTCAGCCAAAGGCATTTCAAATTTCCCTTCTCCATGAGCTACCCATATACCCAGTTTGCTATTTTTAAGACTGCCTAGCATTATGGAGTTGTTTTCTGGTATGTCTACATTCACAAAACCACATTCAAATTTATGCGAGTCATTATGTGCCATTTTAATTTTCTCCTTATGCTCAGGATAAATCAAATCCAATGCTATCATTAATTGACAACCATTGCAAACACCCATACTTAAGGTGTCTTTTCTATTGTAGAAATTCTTGAGTGCTTTTTTGGCATTTTCATTGTATTTGAAAGCTCCAGCCCAACCTTTTGCAGAACCCAATACATCAGAATTGGAGAAGCCTCCTGTGAATACAATGAAATTAACATCTGTTAAATCTTCTTCACCACTCATTAAATCCGTCATGTGGATATCTTTCACATCAAAACCAGCCATATACATCATATAAGCCATTTCACGCTCACTATTCACCCCTTTTTCACGGATTATAGCAGCCTTTATTCCACTTTCTGAATTTCTGTTTGGGTCTAATCCTAATGATTCAAAAGTGCCTTTAAAGTGTTCTGGGAAATCAAATGATAAGCCTTGATTTTTGTAATTATCAAATCGTGATTTAGCTAATTCCTTACCGCTTTGTTTTTCATCTAATAAATAAGAAGTTTCGTACCACTCATCTCGTAAGCTTGCAATATCTAGATCGATGGTTTGATTATCCTTAGTGAGCTGGATTTTGCTTGATTTATTAACACTTCCTAGGGCAATTACTTCAATTTCTGCTTTCTTTAGTTCATCTAGCACGGAACTATCTTCAATTTGAAGTAAAAGACCTGGTTGCTCACTGAAAAGTATTTTAACTAAATCATTTTCCTCAAAAGCATCGAAATTTAATTCCATCCCTAAATTTTGATGAGGAAATGTAGTCTCTAAGATGGAAGTAATTAATCCTCCAGAACCCACATCGTGGCCAGAAAGGATTTTATCTTTATTTATTAATTTCTGTACAGTCTCAAATGCATTTTTGAAATGGCTGACCGAGTTGATTTTTATAGTTTCTTCTCCTAGAGAAGCACGAGTTTGAGCAAAAGCTGAACCACCTAATTCAAAACTTCCTTTGCCCATATTGACATAAAGCAATTGGCTATTTTCTTTAGGGATTAATGCAGTTTCTAATGTTTTACGGATATCAGAAACTTCACCTGCAGCAGAAATAATCACAGTTCCAGGAGCGTAAACTTTATCTCCAGAAGGGTATTTCTGCACCATGGAAAGGGAATCTTTTCCAGTTGGAATGTTAATACCTAATTCAACAG
>QNXU01000168.1 GCA_003973485.1 Bacteroidota bacterium
TAACATATTATTAAAAGTACGTTCCATTATTTTAGGATCTGCTAATACAAAAAGATCTTCATCGGGTAAATCCAGACTTATTTCTGCATTTTCGGCATGAAAGAAATCTACCACCTTTTTTAAAGTCATACTAATGCAAACCCTCTCATTTTCCGGAATTGGCATTTTTGCAAAAGCTGAAAAAGAAGTTGCGATATCACTCAGGTTTTCTATTTGAGATAGAATACTATGAATTTTTTCCGAAGCCTCTGGCATAGGACTATTGGCTCGCTTAATTTTCATTTCCAAATGTTGCAAAGAGAGCTTCATTGGAGTAAGCGGATTTTTAATTTCATGCGCCACTTGCTGTGCCATTTCCCGCCATGCTGATTCTTTTTCTGTTTTACTTAATGCTTGCCTACTTTTCTCTAACTTCAAAAGCATTTGATTGTATTCCTTTATTAATAAGCCAATTTCATCATCAACTTGCCAACTAATAGGTTTATTTTCAGCAGATAAGTTCACTTGCGACAGTTTTTGCTTCAACAAATTCAAAGGAGTTGTTAAAATCTTGGTAGCCGCATAAGCCAAAAAGATAAAAATAATGAAAGAGGCCACGAATATATTGAACACATTATTCAATAAATCAGTCAACAATAAATCATATTCCTTATTAGACTTGAAAAAAGGACTACCCAGAATCGCTAATAGCTCACCTGAGTTGTAAGATCGAATTCCAACATAAGCGGATTGATAATTAAGGGTGCCAATTTTTTCCTCTAGGGTTATCATTTTTTGACCATTTTGATAAATAGAAGCATAGGCTTTCGGATTGATTCTATTGGACAATAAATTTTTATCAAAAACTTGGGGTTGGCTGGTTGCGGATAATTGGCCATTCAAATCGTATAAATTAATATCAGTATTAATAATTTTAGTGATAGTTGACAACTCATTATTTAATGTGGTTTTATCTACCAAGCCATTTTCATATTTCATTAAGAGAGGAGTCAATTGAGCTGCTACTCTATTGGTACTCTCCTCGTATTCCGTTACTATATCCTTCAAAAAAGTAGCGTTTACGAAACCAATGGTAGAAATACTGACAGAGAGTAAAGGAATTAGAAAAGCAAGAGAAAAATAGAGTTGTATTTTAGCGCTTAATCCAATCGATCTTGTTTTCCAATATAATTTAAAGAATTGATAAACTGATAGGATAAAAACCAATACAAAACTAATCACAAAAAAGAAGGATATATTAGAGAATAAACGATACCAAAAAACATCTTTCTTACTAAATATTAACTTCTCATTATTATTGATTACTACACTGAAATTAATGTTTTGCTCTTCCTGAATTTTTAATAAAGCTTTATCATTTGTAATATCCCTATCAACCACATTAGGGAAATTTAGATTTCCTACACTGTAGGATAATGTATCATTATTATAAAGTGCATAATCGTAGGGGATATCGATAAGAGAAGAGACATAACGATTTTTGACTAACAACTCAGGAAACACATTATCCGGACGGATTTTTTTTGGCTTGAACTCCAAAACAATTTTAGCGAAGACAAAATCATAATGCTTTATTTCATATACATAAATGTATTTTCTAAGCAATTGATTGCCTTCATTATAGCTCACCAAATATAAATTAATATCGCCTCTTTTATTTCTTTCGTTCATCTGTTGAATAGGGTAAGAGGATGACATTGGCAAGGTAGAACTTGGGAAAATAGGATTTCCATCGGCATCAAAAATTCTTACAGATTTCTCATATTTTTCGAAATAATCATTTAAATAATATTGTTCTATCTTATCCACTATCGTTTTATATGGAGTCAGTGGCATGAGAAACTGCTTTTTGATGTAAGCATCCTTTTTCAAACTTTGATCTAGTTGCACTAGCATATATTCAGCCAATACATCATTTCCATTCATTATTCTATCAGCCAAAACACTCCTTTGACTAGTCTCTTTTTGTTTTTCGAGTTCATAAACAGAGGAAGCACTAATTGCAGAAATACCAATAATTAAAATGAACAGATAAATGAAACTCAAAAATTTCAGGGTTTCAAGTGCCCCTCCCAAATTTGTTAAATAAACGATAACATTTACTAGAAATACAATTCCTGCTATCCAGAAAATTATCACTCCAAAGCTGAAAGCCATTAAAGAAAATAGCCCGAAAGCTAATATTTGAAATATTAGAAAGGCTATAAAACTAGACTTGAATTGTTTATTGAGGAAATGTACTAATCTAAACACCTCAAAAACTAAATAGCCAAAAATTAATACTACAGCATAAGAAAGTATTTCTAAAAAATTAAATTCAATTGATTGTGTGCTATCGAGTCCCCAGTTTGAATGTAAATAAATAAGGTTTATAAAATAATAAATCCCTATAGTGGCAAAATAGCTTCCCAAATTGAGTAATAAACACATCCATTTTGGAAGAAGGTTGTTGTCTCTGTTTGAGAAAAATTCATTTAACCTTCGGATGGAGAAAAATCCTATCAAAAAGAAAAGAATACAATTGATAATTAAATTCCCTAAAGAAGGATTGAAATCAGATGAAGCAAAATATTTTGGGTCGAATAATTCTAAATCGGTAGAATGAAAAGGGAAATCAAAATATTGCATTAACGCCCACAATGAGGTAGTTCCTAGTATAAAAACTAAAATTTTTGTCCAGAAACCCTTCCTTTTAGAAGCAAATTGCCAGAGCATATATAGCAATAAAACAACAAAGACAGATTCTAAAATGATTATTAGATAATGAAAATTAGGAAGGTAATTTTCGAAATCTTCCGCAAAAGAGATATAGAAAATTGGCTTTCCTTTTAAATCCGTTAAGGCAAAAGCCCCTTGCTGATCGGTTTGATGTAGTTGAATCCCAGATGATGGTAAAATCTCAGTATTAAAAGAAGATTGAACATATTCATTGTTTACATCAAAATATTCAAACAAAGGTATTACGGTAACTAAAATGATATCGGAGTTTTTAGATATGCTATTCAATTCTAAAAATTGACCAGCATCATCCTTTACAAAATGCCAACCTTCTTTTCGATATTTCTTCAATATTGGAGTATAGTGTTCGTCAGACCAATAAACCAAAGTGAAATTCTTAAAGAGATAGAAAGGATAAGTGCTGTTTAATTGATTGAGCGAATGAAAATCTAATGCCTTATTTTGAACAAAATATTCTATTAAAGCCTGTCGATCTTCTTCCACTGCCTCAAATTCTTTATCTAATTTTTTTTGGATTTGGGCAATAAAACTTTCCTTATCCAACTCTTGAGAATGATAATACCACCTTAAAGCTGAGATAGATATTACTAAAAAAATAAATACACTGAAAAGTAAAGTTTTCTTCACGCCTATTCTTAAAATTTTAAAGTATCAATATAGCAATAATCGTACTGTAGTTTAAAGGATTGGATTTGTAATATCAGTTTTTTCAAAAAATTGGTTAATGCCCCATCCTCAATCCTTCCACAAGAGGGAAGGAGGTCGAGAAACAAAGTGCTTCTAATTATATATTATACCACCTAGCATACATCTGGAGCTTTTTAAGGAATTTGAAATGCAAGTAATATGGATGGACCAAATTAAAATCGAGCCTATTAGATCAACTTATTTCACAGAAATTAATTTCCCTAATTTTTGTAAAAACTAAAATCAGTTCATACTTACTTCTAAATATTCTCAATTGAAATTTTAACTTTGCGTTCTATGAAAAAATTGAGGATCATTTATATGGGCACACCAGATTTTGCAGTGCCTTCATTGCAAATATTGGTTGAAAATAATTATGATATTGCTGCAGTTATCACGGCTCCAGATAAACCCAAAGGCAGAGGTCAAAAATTATCGCAATCACCAGTTAAGGAATATGCTTTATCAGTAGGACTCCCTGTTTTACAGCCCAGTAACTTGAAAGATCCTGAATTTCAAGAAGAATTAAAATCTTTAAATGCCAATTTACAGATTGTTGTAGCTTTTAGAATGTTGCCTGAAGCCGTTTGGTCTATGCCAGAAATAGGCACTTTCAATTTACACGCTTCTCTTCTTCCCCAATATAGAGGCGCTGCTCCCATTCATTGGGCAGTAATGAATGGTGAAACTGAAACGGGACTGACCACTTTCTTCCTTAAACATGAAATTGATACGGGCAGCATTATTTTACAAGAAAAGGAACCTATCTCCCCTACCGATACAACTGGTGAGGTTTATGGCAGATTAATGAAAAAAGGTGCGGGCTTAGTGTTAAAAACAGTAAAAGCCATAGAAAATGAAGATTATGAACTGATCCCTCAGGATGAAAACCAAGAATTAAAACATGCTCCAAAGCTCTTCAAAGAAAATACTAAGCTAGATTGGAACGAACCAGCAGAGAAATTATACAATTACATCAGAGGATTAAATCCTTTCCCCACAGCTTGGGCAATTATAAATGATAAAAAATATAAAATACATCAAAGCTCAATTGTTGATGCAAATTCAAATGGAGAAATTGGTAAAATCATCACAGATCATAAAAGTTATCTTCACATTCAATGTAACCCTGGTATTATAGCATTGGAGGTGATTCAGCCCGAAGGCAAAAAAAGAATGGGAATAGCTGATTTTTTTAGAGGAAATGATATCTGAGTAACAAATAACCTATTTTCGCATCCTAGCTACCATCAAATCAGCTGTAATCTGGGAAGTATTTTCCTTCCCCAGCAATTCTTTTAGCTGATTATAATCTTTTAAAATGGCTTCCCTGTTTTCTCCACCAGGCAGAATTCTCTGAAATTCCTTTTTGAGGTTTTCTGAATTAAATTCAGCTTGAATTAGTTCTCTAACCGCCTCCTTATTCAATATCAAATTCACTAAAGAAATAAACTCAACTTTCACTACTCTTTTAGCAATTGCAAATGAAATTTTACCTGTTTTATAAACTACTACTTGCGGTACTTCAAAAAGGGCTGTTTCCAAAGTGGCTGTTCCAGAAGTAACCAAGGCTGCTTTAGAATGAGATAGCAAATCATAAGTTTGATCAAAAATCAAATCTACATTTTCAATTTCTTGCCATCCTTCATAAAGTTCTGTTTCCAGATTAGAAACACCTGCAATAACAAAATGCTCATCAGGAAACTCTGTAGCTATACCTTTTAAATTTTCCATCATAGCCCTAATCTCCTGTTTACGACTACCAGGTAAAATGGCAATTACTTTCTGCCCCTTATATTGAAAGTCTTCATTTGGTTTATATGCTCTAATAGCATCCAATAGAGGGTTTCCTACATAATCTACCTCAAAATCAAATTGATTATAAAATTCTTTTTCAAAAGGTAAGATTACGTACATATAATCTACAAACTTCTTGATTTTATAAGCTCTTTTCTGATTCCAAGCCCATATTTTAGGAGAGATATAATAATGAACAGGAATGTTATGTTGTGAAGCAAATTTTGCAATTCTAAGATTAAAGCCTGCATAATCTATCAAAATCAAGGCATCTGGCTGAAAAGAAAGAATATCTTCTTTACAAAATTTAATTTTTTGTTTAATAGCTTTAATATGAACGAGTACTTCCCAAAAGCCCATAAAAGCCATCTCTCGGTAATGAACTACAAGCTCACCTTCGGCATCACTCATCGCTTCTCCTCCCCAACATCTGATTTCTGCTTGAGAATCTTTTTCTTTTAAAGCTTTGATTAAATTACCACCATGCAGATCACCTGAACGCTCGCCTGCAATTATATAATATTTCATAATGATAGGATTTGCTATTTAAAGCTAAGACAATTGCTACTGAAATCATTAAGGTTTCCCCAAATAACCTTTTTCATAAGCCATTTTAATCATGTGCGACACATTTTTAGCTTCAAATTTCTGCAATAACAGCTTTCGGTATGACATAACACTGTTTGTAGCTAAATTCATTTTTTCAGATATTTCACCTGAAGTATCACCCTCACTTAAATATTTCAACATTTTTCTTTCAGTAGCTGATAGCTTTATACCAGGCTCAGGTTCATGTCTCATTTTTATAGCTACCTTTTCCATTACATCCTGAGAAAAATAAGTTTTGCCTTCAAGGATTCTATGAATAGCAGAAATGATTTCCTGTTCACCAATATTTTTTAAAACATAGCCATCAACCCCAATATCCAAGGCACTTTGAATGTAGCCTTCCCTATCAAACATGGAAAGGATTAATACTTTAACTTTAGGATATTTCTTTTTAAGAATTTGGGTTGTCTCAATACCATCTAATTCAGGCATGTTTAAATCCATTACAATCACATCAGCAGGATTTATTGCCATCATATCTAAAACCTCCCTGCCATTTTGTGCAGTTCCCAACATTTCAAAATCAGCTTGCTTTGCTAGAATTGAAGCCATCCCATTTGCTAAAATCTCATGGTCATCTGCAATTATTAATTTAATTGGGTTTGGTTTATCAATCATATTCAAATCTAAAATTATTCGAGTTGAGAAACAACGCTGATAAAAATATAAATTTCAAAAAGAAATTAGTGAATGATTAAATAAATAATAAAAACTAATTGAATTTGTTTAAATCAATCCCCTTCAAAATTAACAACTCAAACAATTAAAATCTAAACCGATTCGGCTCCAACTCTTGTAATGTTGGTATTGATATTGTCTGATTCCACCAAGCCATCTCGCATTCTGATAATTCTATGAGCATATTGAGCAATATCATCTTCGTGCGTCACCATAACGATTGTATTTCCTTGATCGTGCAACATCTGGAATAACTCCATAATCTCATAAGATGTTTTAGTATCTAGGTTACCAGTTGGCTCATCCGCCAATATAATACTAGGGTTATTCACTAAAGCTCTTGCAATGGCTACTCTTTGACGCTGACCACCCGAAAGTTCGTTGGGTTTATGATAGGCTCTATCAGCAAGACCAACACTTCCCAATACTTCTAATGCTCTTTCCTCCCTTTGTGATTTACTAAATCCTGCATAAACTAAAGGTAAGGCAACATTTTCTAGTGATGATTGCCTAGGTAATAAATTGAAAGTTTGAAATACGAACCCAATTTCTTTATTTCTTATTTCTGCAAGATCATTTTCAGAGGTTTCGCTTACATTTTGACCTGCTAATTCATATTTACCTCTGGTTGGAGTATCAAGACAACCAATTATGTTCATTAAAGTAGATTTACCTGAACCTGAAGGCCCCATGAAAGCTACATATTCACCTTTATCAATATTTATAGTTACTGATTTTAAGGCTTCCACCGTTTCAGCCCCCATTTTATAGATTTTGGCTATATCTTGTGTTTGAATTACAGAATTTCCCATTAGATATTGTATTGACAGTTTTATTGAAATTTAAGTTGTTGTTAAACGTAGTGCAACTATATTTTGATAAGCGGAAATTACCAAGGTCTTTCGTTTAGTTCTTTAGCTATTTCCTGATACTTTTCTGAAAATTTAGTCCATTCTTCTGTGCTTAATAAACTTCCTAATTCTTCATAAGCATCTTCAGCGTATGAAACTAAATTCAATCGTAAAGCCTGAAGTGTATAAGATTTCAAAATCTCAACACTATTCGGATTTAAACGACTTGCTTCCACTAAAATTTCATAAGCCTTTTCCGTTTCATCTTGTCCATTTAAGTATTGGCTTGCCAATAAAACTCCTGCTTCGAAAAATGCATTTTGTTTTCCTAATTCCTCTATCATTTCAATTGCCTTATCTAGATTGTCCTGTTTCATTTCTTGAAAACAATCCCATAAAAGCTTATAGTTATAAGGATAAATAGAAAGTGATGATTTTTCAACTAATCCCACCAACTCATCATCTTTAGAAAGCGCTGCTAAAGCCGCAATCAAATTATTTTGATAGATTAGTAAACCTTCCTCTTGAGTAGGAATATTAAGTTTGGTTAAGATTTCCTTGGCATCACTATAATTACCTTTTATGATATGATCTTCCGATTCTTTCAAATTAAGTAATGTAAAGAAAGGGGAATCTTTAATTCTATTTTCTAAAGAGTCTTTCTCCTTTGGCTGTAATGAAGAATTTGTTCTTAACCATAAATACAGAAAACTATCAGGCAACTTTTGTGTATTTCCTTGAAGAAATTGATATAGAGGGTCTTGGTTAAGATAATCTGCTGCAATAGATTCCGATACAACATGCTTATTATAAACTTGTGCTGCCTCATATAGCCTTTCATCCAAAATTAGAGCAATTGTTTCATAAGTTTTAGCTTTACTCATTTTCAAATCAGCGGCTTTTTTAAAATGTTCTGCTGCTTTTGTATAGGCCTTTTGATCTAGCAGCCAAAAACCATGAACCAAATAATAAAAGCCTGCATCCGAAATATCAGCATTTTCAAGAGAATAGATATAGCCGTAAGCCTCATTGATTTTAGCTGAATAATTTAAACGAGCAGAAATGGCATAATTAAGTGACTTAGCAAAATCTTCATTTTGTGATAATTTAGTCAATCCCAAAAGAGTATCTGCTTCAAATGCTTGATTATTTAGTGTTTTATTGAGTGTATAATTAAAAATGAAAGAGAAATCATTATAGGTTAAAGTTTCCGGGATTTTTTCGGAATTTAAACTTATACTATCAATGAATTCTCGCTTTCGATTAGCTAAAGCTAAATAATTAGCTTGATATGCTACTGATTTATTATTTAAGGAAGCCTGCTCAGGCAATTCTTCATCTATTGAATTTTTTGCAAAGAGTCCTAAACGATTTACTAGTGCTATTTCTGAAACCTGTTTGGAAGTAGATGACCTAGCCGCTGCATCAAAATATATAAAAGCAGAATCTGTTTTATTCAATCTTTCATAAACCAAACCCTTCATATTAAGCAAATAACCATTATCAGGAAAATCCTTTTGTGCTTCTTCCAAGGTAAATAAAGCTTCAAAAATTAAACTAGCATTCAATTGAGCCTGAGCTCTGTTAATGTATGCTTGAACACTAGGACGTTTAAAATTTGCCTGCTTAAAATAAGCAGAGGACTCTACCCAATTTTTATCGTTATATTCAATCTGACCAATTTTAAAATTATGCTTGTGAGAAGTAGAAGCATATTGACGCGCAATTTTATAGGTAGTTTCTGCTTTTTCATCTTCTTCTATATATTCATAATAATCTGCTAAACCATTATAATAACCAGATATTGCTTGATAATATGGCAAATAAGAAACCCGAAGAACTAATACCACTACAATTCCAAAGCCAACAAAACGTACTAAATTATAAGGGATATTAACTGGTCGAAAAACAACAGGATAAATACCATGCCCAGAATTTAGAAGTCCTACAAAATTATAGAGCACATAAAAGAAAAATAAAAGTCCAAAACCTAAATGAGAGAAGATGATGGTATCTTCAAAGGTATCCATCAAAGGATCGTTTCCATTTTTAAATACCCAAGCCAAAACTGAGAAAGTCAAAATACCTAAAACCAGGTAGACATATCCACCAAGCGGACGAAAACTAAGCTGGTTTCCTATCAGTTCACTTCTCTTTCTATATCCCCAAATACCTAAAACCGCTGATATTCCTAATAATACAAACTCATTAATATAGACTATATTCCAATCAATCAGATTATCATTTTTTGCAAATGTTAGGCCTACATATACCAAATATAGCATACATAAAACAATAAAATGAATCAAATTAGAGCTTCCGTCACTACTTTTCTTTGCGGCTAAAATATAGAGGATGTGAAGGATAATCTCATAAGCTACATTAAAAATAAAGATAATTGATAAAATGACGGGCACTATTATTCCGTGATGTGCCATAAAAACCACAGGAGCTTTAACAGAGGAACCTAAAACAACCAACAAAAGCAAGGCTATCAATATTAAGGCATAAGCCAGCCAACGCTGAAACAAGCCTGCCTCTTCTTTAAATGCATGGAAATAATAGCCAACTGCTAAAATTAAGCCAACAAAAATGAAGGTAAAGGCCTGATTACCTACCCCTAATATTTCCAAATATGGCAACTTGAGCGTAATCAGCCATATCACAAAAATTGATTGAAAAATAA